>JAAYQW010000065.1 GCA_012519115.1 Spirochaetales bacterium | reverse complement strand
GCCAACGAGGGATTTTGGTAAAAAACTCACTGTATCCGTAGAGCCTGACAGTAAGATCATCATATTTTTCAGGATTCACCATCGCATCTTGAAGCATCTCTTTATTTACATACGTCAAGCCGACATGCAGTCCTCCTAGCTCAAAGTAGGATTCCACTAGTGCCCTAAGGGTTTCAGTCGGAATTCGCTTTGAAAGGCTCAAGTTATATCCCCCCCCACCACTACGGACAAACGGCAGTTTAGCAAGACTCCTTAATTCTGCAGTTGCGCCTTCGAGAGATGTTCCATAACTCGGACTTTGATTTTCTGAGATATACTCACCGGCATGCCTGCCGTCTGGAGTTGCTTCTAAGTCCTTGCCATATATCGCGCTTCTATCCAACGAATAAATGTCACCTATGATAAAAGCCTGATCGGGTTTTTTCACCTTATCAATCGCATCGAACATAGCATTGGCAACACTAACGGCATATGAATCAGCTTGATCATCGTCATTACCAAACTTGGCCATATTCTTCAACTCAAGTCTGAGGAGTTCATTGCCTTCGTAATTGTCGAGTAATATTTGCCTTAACTGCTCAAGTGTATATCTTTTTTCTTTGAAAACAAGCTTATCAATTCCCGCTATTGAGTTTGCACCTGTTGCAAGCCCCATAAGGAAGAAATTATATAGTTTTACAGGGTAAGCACCGCCTTCACCGGGATATCTGCATTCATTTACGCAATTCGCAATAAATAATGCATCCAATACTCCTCGCTGACGATTATAGACTTTCCCATAAAGCCTAATTATATAATCAATATATTCTTGAAAGCATTCATAACAAAGATCGCCAAATCGATCGAGGATTTGCTCCAAATTATCATACCCAGGAGCTTTATCGTCATATACTCCAATCGCCCCAAGCACCACTTTGGGAATGTTCAAATAGTATTCGTTTCTTGTGTTATAGAAACTCATTTCCGTACTGCAACATCCTGAATACGTGATCATGTCGATTTGATCTTCAGACATGCCTCTCTTTTCCATTGCCGTACGAACAAGGTCATAATTATATACTTGAATTTTATCAGCTACCGCGTTCATTGATTCAAAAATCTGTGCCTTGAATGTTTCATCATGCTCAGTCTGATAGAACAATGTCATGACAGGTTCCGGCATATCGTTCATCGTAAAAGCTTTAAGAACGTCTGTTGAAAGATCAGTCTGGAACGCGCCGCCAATAATTATATATTGTTTTGTATTGTAGCAAGGTATAGGTTTTTTCTCTGCAATATTATAGACAGCCCTTCCGGTGATTTCATTTGGTTTTAACAGGAAAAACCTGAGCATTGAGATTATTTCTTCTCTACTTGTTCCATTCTCAAGTTCCTGGATATAAAAAGGATATATGTATTTGTCAAAATGGCCGAAAGCGAAATCTCTTGCTCCCTCCACGCAGCTTGCCAGCATATGGATAAACCAGATGGATTGAAGCGCACTGAAAAGGTCGTATGCCGGTTCAAACGGTATCCGTCGCAATGCTTCGGCTTGGCGCGACATCCCCTTTATTTCAGCAGCATCAGCATAGCGCATCGCAAACCTTCGAATTGCATCAATAATTATCTTAGCGTTTAAAAGATATAGTTGAGACAATGGATCGCCTTTGCGCTTTGCATTTTTCTCAATTCTATCAAGTATTCCCGAACAACCTTCAGTGAGGAGCATCTCCCAGTTGTAGCACATATGTCCAAAAGAATATAAAAGAGGGTTGGGGAATGTTACGCTTGTATCCTTTGGGTAATCCCTGAGGCATGCCTCTTCACCATAAAAGTATCGGATTCTTTTGGATGGTCCCATTCCAGGATCCGGTAAAGCCTCTACCATTCGCCCAAGAATAAAATCCTGATCGTCTATCGGTGTGCTCAGTCCATCAAGTACTTCTGCAAATATTTTAGCCTCACGATCATATTCATAATACGTGGCCATCTTTTTATCCAGATGCGCGAGAATCCTCTCTCGCTCAATGAAACAAGCTCGATCATCATTCTCAAAAAACTGATTTTTCAAATAAGAAAAACGTTCTTCAAGTTTCATTTCATTCTTCCTCACCAGGTTATATTCACTAAACATCCGCTTTCAGCTGATTCATATAGGGCATCGACAAGTTTCATGAGTACCCACCCATCAAAGGCACTGGATAGACATCCCTTTCGCTGTATTTCATTTGTATCGGAATCTGACAGGTTGACAAGGTCGATGAAACATTTCATCTGGGAATCCAAAGACCCCTGATAATCAAATCCGGCAATACCATAATGAATATCCCTGAGTACTCCATTATCAACTGTATGGAGTTCAAGTTCGGGGTCAACTTCAAGTCCTGCTTCGGTTCCAATGAACTCTATCCGTTTGAAGTTTTGCTTTACATGTAACGCATTTGAAAGAAGCAGCTCGACTACAGCGCCATTCGAGAGATTGATGATAGCGAATGCAGCTTCTTCAACATCATAGTCATACGAATTGCTTGATCTGGGAACCCAGCCTGTAGAACCTGACTTCACAGTCTCAAATATTGGACAGGGTGGAAAAGTCTTTGCATAAACGCTGACAGGTCTGACATCTCCACCGATTATGAATCTTGCAAGATCAAGACAGTGAGATCCGATATCAATGACACACCCCCCGCCAGCGATGGCTTTATTTCCGTACCAGCTTCCAGCAAGGGCAAATCTTCTTATTGTTTCAAGCCTGATAAGGTTTATCTTGCCTAGAATTCCGCTTTGAACTATCTCTGCAGCTCTAAAATGCTTTTCAGAAAACCTGAACATAAATGCATACATGAGATGTACTTCATTTTTCTTTGCACACTCAAGCATCTCCAGCGCTTGGGATGCTGTCATTGCAGGAGGTTTTTCACATAGCACATTGACTTTATGATTTAAAGCATAGAGAACGACATCAAAATGCTCTGAGGGGGGAAGACTTACGACAACTGCATCAAGAGCAGTTTCATTGAGCATTTTTTTATAATCTGTGTACAGTTCCGGAGAAAGCTGACTAAGCTTTTCAGGAAGTCCTTTCACATATGACGACTTAGAACACACAGCAACGATAGAAGCCTGCTCACATTTCAAAGCAGCATCAACATGCCTTAAGGCAATTGCGCCCAGTCCAATGAATCCAAGTTTAATCATATCTGGATTCTACGATTAGTATTGGTTATTAGTCTTGTTCTAAAACTCAAGTAAGATTGTATTATTCTGACCTATTTGAGTTTTCATTTTTAAGTTTTTATTGTATTTTTACAACAGATGGACAATAATAACAATAGTTGGCAATAGTTAAACGACAGTTACTGGGTATGAATAAAGAAAAAGTGGAAATGTTTGGCTTTATTCTTGTATTATTTTGACTTTATTGTATGCGCTTTTAACGACTGCATAAAGTACCTGCTTATTTAGGAAGTGTTTATATGGTGAAAGTTCATAAATATGCTCTTGCAACCGTCCTGCATGACTTTTGCAGATATAAAATATCTTGTTCTACCAGGCCATCACCATATCTACATTCACATGATTACTTTGAGTTCATCATTATTTCAAATGGACAGAGTACCCACTATGTGAATAAGACGAGCATTAAAATGAAGAAAGGTGATGTTGCATTCATCAGGCCTAAAGATATTCATAGGTGTATTCCCAATGGAAGCGATTTTGAGTTTTATAATATTGCTGTCGAACCAAATCTTGTAACCATTCTATTCTCATTTTTAGGCGATGACTTCGATCCCAAACCATATTTAGAGAAAACTCTCCCACCGACAGTTACTTTATTGGCTAGCGAGCTTAACAGTGTGATATCAAGTGCTGATCGACTCATTCGCCTATATACGTTGCAGCAATCAAACATCGAGTATCTTTATAGGGTGTTTGTACTGGATTTATTCGCACGACTTATTTCAACACCAGTGATCGCATTTGAAAAGAATATTCCAGGATGGTTTAAAAGTGTTATTACAGAGATGATGGAACCTGCAAACTATGTTGAAGGAATTTCAGCCATGTATCGGATTTCGGGAGTTAGTCCCGGATATCTTTCAAGGACATGCCGGAAATATACAAATAAAACGCCCACCGAGATTGTAAATTCAATAAGATTGATGAAGGCAGTCAATCTTCTTGATACTACCGAACTGCCGATAATGGATATTGCAATGGATGTAGGATTTAACAATCTTTCTCATTTCTATCATCAATTTAAGAAAGTTTATGGATATTCACCAAATAAATTCAGACAAGAGTTCATGTATGCTGATGACCATTTAGAGGCGACAAAACAGTCAGACATTGAAAAAGGCTATTCTTGATTCCACCCGTTTTTAAAGCGAAACAACGACATTCATCCCTTAAGAGGTATATTCCCCGATAAAAGCTATCAAGCGTGCAGCAGGGGAGACGGGAGGAAATGATGAATAATCTCAATTCTGTGTTGTTGGAAGGCAATCTCGTACGTGATCCGGAGCTGGTCCGCTTTACAGGCAACGAAGCGGTGCTCACGAAGTTCTCCATCGCTTCCAATCGGTACTACCGGAATCAGAAAGGGGAGAGCGTCGAAGAAGTGCTCTTCATGCCGGTGAATGTATGGGGCAAGCTTGCCGAGAACTGTTCGAATTATCTGAGCAAAGGCCGGGAAGTGCGGGTCGTAGGGCGGCTTCGCCAGGAACGCTGGATCGACAAGGAAGGGAACAATCGCGATCGGTTTGTCGTGGTCGCCGATCATGTGGAGTTCCGTGGAGAACGTAAAAAAGAGGACCCCGTCAGTTTGGATGAAGAGGTTCCCTTCGATCAGGAAGTAACGTTTTAACGATTGTGCGTTTCGGCGGGTGCTCGGCCCGCCAAGCATTCGTTTTTTGAGATGAATTATCTGATAAAATGCATTAGGGGATACCCGTTTACCCTTCCTTTTTCAGTCGTTTGTATGTACTATTGAGCAGCAAGGAGAGATGATTGTGAGTGAAATAATCGTAACGGAGCTGAATTTCAAGCAGGAAGTTTTGGAGGCCGAGGAGCCGGTTTTGGTCGACTTCTGGGCGCCGTGGTGTGGTCCCTGTAAAATTATCGCTCCGGCAGTAGCGCAGATTGCCGAAACCTATAAAGGCAAACTGAAGGTGGCAAAGGTCAACGTCGATGACGCCGGGTCGCTCGCCAATGATTACAACATCAATTCAATTCCAACGTTGATGGTCTTCAAAAACGGAGAAGTGGTGGGTCAGCGTCTGGGAGCCGCAAGCCTTTCGGTCATCGAAGGATTTGTCAAACAATATCTTTAATTGTGACGGTTCGTCGAGTTTGTTGCACCGAAACTCGCATTGCCTGTTGCGCATATATACCAATCATTCGCACGGTTTGTATCGGTGCAGTTGTTTCGATTCACTGAACGAGTCGCCGTAGCTTTACTGATATCGATCGCATCCTTCGCCGTTGACCCGTTCCAGTGTGCCCCTTGAGCAAGCTCTTCCGCCTTTTGTGCAACTGTCTTGGATCCGAATCCGCTGTGGGTCGTCGCCTCTTTCGTTGAATAGAGAACACAGTCGAGCAGCTCGGCGTTCCACTCGGGCGTTGCATAGACACAGATATACCCGTTGTTCGTTGCCAGTCCATTCTGATTCTTTGAGAAGAAGAACCCATTCTCAACCGTTCCTTTACCAAAGACTACGACCACGTAGTCACCGGAGGCAGCCTCGTAATCGCCGAAGGTGTACGAGTCTCCTGTGCCCTCAATGGTTACTCCGGCGAGATTTCCGCCCTTTAGAATAGCGAATTCGACTCGGTCGGGGTGGTTTTCATTGCCTTTGGTGGTGAACTCGTTGATCAGCAAAGAGGGAATCCTGGTATTTTTCGCCCACAGCTGAATGGAAAAGCGCATCGAATTTCCCCCGAGATCTTGAACCCTTCCCTCGAGCGTGCTGAACGTTCCCGGCATCAGCGGGTGTTTGAAGGTTATGGTGACGAGCTCATCCCACACTCCCATATCGATAATCTCATTATCTTCAATCGTGAACGCATCTTTCTTGATCATGACAAGCTCATCAAATCTCAAACATGCTTCGGTGGGAGTGACCATCTCCATATCGAGCAGCACCGGTGGAGAACTATCCCGTTGAGCAAAGATGTTGAGCAGGGAGGAAGGCTGTTCAGTGCAGCTCATTGCCATCCCCACACACAGAACGCAGATACATAAAACAACAAGGTACTTCATACCTCCTTATTCGTAATCCGCAATGATTTCACTTGAAAAATGATTTACAGATTGGATTTGGAGGTTAAAATAGGAACATGAGCAGGATCCATAAAGGCATGGTGCTGGTTTTAAGTGTCTTAACCGTAGGTGTTTTGGTGCCTACATGGATCGATGTGTCAAAAATGGAGCTTGATTCAATTTGGGATGGTGAGGCGACCAGTCTGAAGGAAGGGTGGACGCTGAGCGTTGACGGTGAGGTGCTGGATGATGATTTTACCCTTCCTCACATCATTAAAGACAGAGACCTGACCGATAAACGCGTAACTCTTTCACGGACCATCATCCCATCTTCGAAGATTGCCCTACGCTCGCTTCTCTTTCGAACATCCCAGAAGCGTGTGAAAGTGTTCGTCGATGATCGGCTCATCTATTCCTACGATGGAAATATCGACAATCGGCGAATCAGCATCATCGGCTTGATCAACCACTTTGTCCGACTTGAAGAGGAGGACGAAGGGAAGGTGTTGAGTATCGAGATGATCGGCAATTTGCCGAAATCGAGCGGGCAGTTTCATGACGTGTATTTCGGCAACCGAACCGCCCAGATCCGCCAGCTGTTTGGCTATGACGGCATATCCTTCATCATTGGAATCTTCTTGATCATCATCTCCTTGATAACGGCCCTCATCGCCTCGCGTTCGCTCAGAAACGGTCGACTCTATCATAGCACCCTTGCACTGGGCGCGATAGAACTCTGTGTCGGGCTTTGGGCATGCGGCGGAAGCATGTCCACCCAGCTTTTCATTCGCAATCAACTGTTTCTCGTAGTGCTCGCCATGACCGCGTTATACATGCTTCCGGTGTGCGTCACGTGGTTCGTCATATCGATGTATTCAATCCCCAAGCCCAGATGCTTCATGATTGCCGTTCTGTTCTTTCCGATCGCTTTTGTTGTCGTTTCCGCCCTGCAGCTGCTGGGAATGATCACCTACATCACCGTGGCGACTCCTGTAGGGATTCTCCTCTTCATCTATATGCTCACACTCATCGGAGCTGTCATGTACGCGTATCGAAGGGGCGAGAAGAATGCAAAACCTTTTTTAATTGCCACCGGCTTCCTGCTTGCCTCGATTGTCGGCGAGCTGACTCTCCTCATCCTCCCGCACCGGACGTTCATCAACATCCAGCCCTTTAACATCGGTGTCCTCATCTTCGGTTCGATTCTCTACAGCCAGATTCTCGCTCTGGGAGTGAATTATCTCGAAGAGCGTGGAAGAAAGGAGTATCTGCAATCGCTTGCCTACACCGACGCTCTGACTGGCCTCGGCAATCGAAGGGCGTTCGATGAAGAGCTGATTCGACTTGCGAAGAGCGGTTCAGACCAAAAAGATCTCGGGGTTGTCATGTTTGACGTGAACAACCTCAAGCAAATCAATGATGACTTCGGTCACGCTGAGGGAGACCTCGTCCTCAAGCAAATAGGCGAGCTTCTTTCCTCGCTCTACGGAGCGTTTGCCAAACTCTATCGCATCGGCGGCGATGAATTCGCTTTGGTGTGCGAGCAATGCAGTCAAAAGAAGATGGCGGAAATCAAACGATCGTTCAGCGAGGCGACCACAGGAAAACCGTTTACGCTCGCTTTTGGATCCGCTCTCTCATCTATGGATTCTCCGGATTCGATCGATGTCCTCTTCAAAATCGCCGATCGGCGAATGTATCAGCACAAGAAGATGATGAAATACGACAGCCATCACAAATCCTCGCCAATTCCGTCTTCAATTGACATGGTAGAGGGCACCCGGTAGACTCCACCGAAAGAGGAAAGGATATGAGCAAGCTTTGGCAGAAAGATTATGATCTCGATTCGCTGATGGAAACATTTACCGTCGGTGATGATTACATCCTCGATCAACATCTTGTTATAAGTGATGTGCTTGGCTCGATCGCCCACGCTCGAGGGCTTAACAAGTTGGGAGTTCTTTCCGAGCAAGAAACAGCTGAACTTGAAAAAGGCCTTGTCGAGATCATCACCCTTCGCCTTCAGAACTCCTTTCCTATACGTAAAAGCGATGAAGATTGTCATACCGCGATCGAAGGATTCTTGGTAAAACGGGTAGGGGAAGCGGGAAAGAAGATTCATACCGGTCGCTCGCGAAATGACCAGGTGCAAACCGCCCTCAGGCTTTGGATGCGGGAGTTCACCTGCAAACTCGCCCATAAGAGTGCGACGTTGGCCGACACCTTCTTTGATTTTGCTGAAGAGCATCGAGATGTTCCGATGCCGGGACGGACTCACATGCAGCTGGCGATGCCCTCCTCAGTCGGCCTTTGGGCTTCGAGCTACGCCGAAGAGCTCGCCGATGAATCAAGACACCTTCTTTCCATCGCCGGGCTGCTTGACCAAAGCCCGCTTGGATCCGCTGCCTCTTACGGCGTGCCGTTGGACCTCGATCGGAACTACACAGCCTCCCTGATGGGCTTCTCAAGGGTACAGAACAACGTGCTCTATGCAAACAACAGTCGAGGAAAATTCGAGGCGATTCTCTTGGATGGGTGTGACTATCTGGGGTTGACGCTGAGCAAGCTGGCGCAAGACCTCATGATTTTCACCCTTCCCGAATTCGGATACTTCTCCCTTCCCAAAGAGCTGACTACCGGCAGCTCGATCATGCCGCAGAAGAAAAATCCCGACGGTCTTGAGTTGGCCCGCTCCCGTTCAAGCGTCATCTCCTCGTGCGCATTCCGGATCAAGTCAATCATACGCTCTCTTCCCTCGGGGTATAACCGGGATTTCCAGGACACCAAAGGAGCGCTCTTTGAAGGAGCGAAAGCGACATGGCTCCTGCTCGGAATTTTTGAAGTGATGATCGACGGTCTGATCGTCAACGAAGAAGCGTTGGTGAAAGGGTGCAAGCCGGAACTGTATGCAACCGATCTCGTTCTCAAGCGTTCTCTCGAAGGCGAAAGCTTTCGGGATATATACAAGGAAATCGGTCTTCACCCGGAAACCGTCGTCTCAAGCGACCCCTATGAGGCACTGAGGGAGCGAACAAGCGTTGGTACCGCCGGCAATTTGAATATCGACCGCACTTGTGTCGATGACATCATCAGAGAAAGCGAAACTCGCTTGGAAGCGATTCAAGCGCGCTATGAAGATCTTAGCGGATTGAAACAGCTGGAAGCGGTTTCCTTTTAAGCCGTTTCCGCACTTTTTTGCGAGCGTCTTTGTAATACCGGGGTGTGCTTTACCGCTTGGTGGTACGCTTCGGCGATATTGGTGCAGTAATCGCCGATATGCTCAAGATGGCGAATCAATTCAAGAATCAAGAGCTCCGCTTTTACATCCCCGATCCCTTCACTGAGACGGTCTTGGACTTTGTTTCCAAGACTGGTTCGCAAGGCGTTGATCTGATCCTCATACTCATTCGCCTTCTGCATCTCCGCTTTGGTGAGCGTCCGATCCATGCGATCACGGACATAATCCAAGAACTCTTGCACGATGAGATGGAAACATTCCATCTCATCCATGATCTCATCTTCATACTTCCAGCCCATCTTGTATCGCCGCTGACTGAGCATCGCCAAGGCATAACAGCTGTCGGTTACGCTCTCCAGCTCATCCATCACACGAATAAGAGAGTTCAACGAGGAAGCGTTGGTGGTGGTCTGCGCGTCCTGGAGCAGATGAACGATGAAGTTCGAAAGCTGCTCCTGCATCTGATCGGCATACTCCTCATCCCGCCTCATCAGATCGACCAGATCATCAATTGAGTTATCGGGATTGTCGAACATCGAACGATATCGAGTCAGCATGTTGCACGCCAGGTTCGCCATTTTTTTGATCTCGTCGCGAATCGCCAGCATATAGATTTCGGGGCTGTCGATGAACGGCGCTCCGATGTATCTGAAGTGATAGGTTCCTTCTTCATACTCCGTCTTTGGCGGGAACAAGCGTTCGATAAGCCGAGCGTAAGGTTTTATGAAAGGGAACATGAGGATGGTTTTCGAGACTGCGGCGACCGTTGCGAACATCGCCAGGAAAACCGGCAATGCTTGTGCAAGGGCTTTGCCTGTAAGAGCGAATATATCCCCGGGAACGATCCAATTAACCAATGTCAGAAGCGGACGGAAGAAGACCAGAGCAAGAGAACTTCCAAAGACGTTGAAGAGGATGTGCGCCCAAGCGGCCTGTTTGGCGGTGGTGGAGGTCCCGATCGATGCCAGGTAGGCGGTGATCGTCGTTCCGATCATAGCGCCCAGGATCATCGCCGCGCCCTCTTCAACCCCGACCCAACCGTTGAATGCCATCGTAAGGATGATCGCAGTTGTTGCTGAGGATGATTGGATGATGATTGTGACCACCAATCCTACCAAGAGGCAAAGGAAGTTGCTCCAAAGGGTGTTAGCATTGAAAGTGGCAAGAAAAGCGAGGGCTTGAGGGTTGTCCGAGAGACTGGGAATTGAGTTGGACATGGAGTTCAATCCGAGAAACAGAAGACCGAATCCTAACAGCACGTCGCTTTTGTCGCGGTTTCGGCTCCGCTTGCTGAACATCAGCGGAAGAGCAAAGGCAATCGCCGTAAGAGCAAGGAGGGATATGTTCATCTTGAAGCCCAGCAGAGCCACGATCCATCCGGTAACCGTGGTTCCGATATTCGCTCCGAGGATTACCCCGATCGCTTGGATCAATTCCATCAAGCCGGCGTTTACAAAACTAACGACCATCACTGTGGTCGCTGACGATGATTGAATGATAACGGTGATAATGACACCGGTCATGATCGAAACAAACCGGTTTTTCGTCATCATGTTGAGAATCGCTTTCATCCGATTCCCTGCGGACTTTTGCAAACCTTCACTGAGGAGCTTCATTCCATACAGGAACAAGCCCAGACTTCCAATTATCTGAAAGAAAATGATGACTGCTTTCATACCGGCTCAACCCTAACAATTTTGACCCATGAGGTAAAGTAGGGAATCGACGATGCTTCAGTGTGGATTGAACTTTAGAAGCCCTTGTTGTATGGTTGGGCTATGAGCATCATCAAACCGCAAAAGCTTGGAGTCATATCGGGCCCAGGCTCGGAATATTTTACAGGAAAAGTTGTTAAGCATCTTCGGAGGCTCTATTTAGAGCGCTATTATAAGCTTTCCAGCGCTCTTGCCAAACGGCATGGCATCAGTGAAGAAGAGATTCTTAAAACCGTTACCCTCACCGATGACCTTTCCAATAAAAGAATTCCCCGCTCCAAAGCACCAACAACCTTCCAATGTCCCGATTTTACGATCAAGACGAAATATGTGCGGTTTGCCAACGGCGAAGTGAAAGCCGAGATTCTCGATCCGGTGCGGGGTCTCCGGGTCTTTATCATCCATGACCTTTCGAACAATGAGCCGGTGAGGGTCAGCGGATCCGATGAGCCTCTCAGACTGACGGTAAACGACCACTTGGTGTTCTTGTTGACAACGATCAATGCGCTCACGCTGGCCGGAGCGGATTCCGTAACGTTGGTCATTCCGACCTATCCCTATTCCCGCCAGCATAAGAAGAGCACGCGCGAAGCGCTTACCGCTTCGATGTTCGGTCGAATCTTCGAGATGCTCAAAGTCGAACGGATCATTACGTTGGACATCCACTCCCGGGAGATCGAGAACTCCTTCGGGCACCTCCATCTGGAGAACCTTCACGCCTCCTATCAAACGCTCATCGCGCTTCGCAAGCTCGTTGATTTCAGCGATCCGGACCTGGTGGTGGTCGCCCCGGACACCGGTGCGATCAGCCGAAACAAGTTCTATGCTCAGGCGCTCCACCGCCCGCTTGCGATGCTCTACAAGGAGCGTGACTACTCGGTGGTCAGCAAGGATGCCCGCAACTCCAATATCAAATCGATCAACCTCCTCGGAGATGTCAAGGGTAAAACCGTCCTGATCGCCGACGATATGTTGGCTACCGGCGGAACGATGATCGTAGCAATGCGTGAATTGACCAATCTCGGTGCGGAAAAGATCATCTGCATGGTCAGTCTTCCGTTTTTCAACGGAACTGCGGTGGATGATTTTGACCAGGCGTATAAGGAAGGTATTTTCTATCGGATCATCGGAACGAACGCCGTGACGCACGGCCGCGATCTTTTAGACAAGGAATGGTATATCCAAGCGGATATCACCGAGCTCTTCGCCCGGGTCATCAGCCGCCTTCACCACGGCCGCTCCATCAGCCCGCTGTTGGACAATCGCCGATTCATTCAAATTCTTATCGACAACAGTCAAGCCAATCCAAAAGCTCCTCTTCCGGATGCTGCCGCTAGTGACCCGGATCAAGATTAATCTTCGATCCGGGTGAGTCAGCAGCCTCCCTTTCGGGTGGTAACAATCATACCCCAGGAGTGACCATCATGAAGATGTCCAACCGAATCTCATCATTTCAAGCTTCCCCGATCCGCCGTCTTTCGCCGCATGCCCGTTCGGCCGTAAAGCGGGGGATCACCGTATATCACCTCAATATAGGCCAGCCTGATATCAAAACTCCCCAAGTCGTTCTGGAAGCGATCCACAACTACAACGAGCCGATCATCGCCTATGGTTCCAGCGAAGGATATGAGCGCCTTCGAAACGCATTGCCCGCCTATTACGCAACCTATGGAGTGGATATCAAGCCGGAGGAGATCTTGATCACCACCGGAGGGAGCGAAGCGTTGCTCTTCACCTTTATGACGCTCTGCGACCCGGGCGACCAGATAATCATCCCCGAGCCCTTTTACACGAATGTGTCCTCCTTTGCCCACACGGCGATGGTTGAACTTGTTCCGGTGACCAGCCGCCTGGAGGATGCGTTCGCTCTTCCACCGATGGAAGATCTCGAGAAGCTCATCAACCCGAAAACAAAAGCGATTCTTCTCTGCAGTCCGAACAACCCGACCGGTCATGTGTACTCCAGAGAGGATTTGGAGAAAACCCTCCGGCTCTGCGAGAAACATGATATCTTCCTGGTAGTCGATGAAGTCTATCGGGAGTTCTGCTATGACGGTGAACAGTTCACCTCGATTCTGACCTTTGAAGAGTATGCCGACCGCGTCGTCTGCGTCGATTCGTTCTCCAAGCGCTACTCGATGTGCGGAGCCAGGGTAGGGACGCTGGTGACCCGAAACAAGGAGTTTCTCAACCATACGCTCAAACTCGCCCAAGCCCGCCTGTGTCCGCCGGATATCGAGCAGATCGCCGCAACGGCCGCTTTGGGCACCGATCCCTCTTATCTGATCGAAGTCAAAAAGGAGTATGAAAGCAGGCGCGACTTCCTTGTCGAAGCGCTCAAGAAGGTAGAAGGGGTGAAGACCATCAAACCCAAGGGTGCATTCTACCTCATTGTCGAGCTTCCCGTCGAGGACGCCGAGGATTTCGCAACGTTTCTCCTCAGGGATTTCGATCTCAACGGAGAAACGGTGATGGTAGCCCCGGCGGAGGACTTCTATGCAACGAAAGGCATCGGCCGCCGACAAGTGCGACTTGCGTATGTATTGAATAAAGAACACCTGGGCAAGGCAGTGGCATGCCTGGCCGCGGGCTTGAAAGCATACGCTGAGAAAGGCGCTTAAGAGCCGATTATCTTGATCAGGACTCGTTTGTCGCGCATTCCGTCGAATTCGTAATAAAAGATTTGCTCCCATGGGCCGAGGTCCAGTTTTCCTCCGGTAACCGCGACGACCGTTTCTCGGCCCATGATCGTTCGCTTAAGGTGCGCATCAGCGTTCTTCTCCTTTTCCGTATTGTGCTGATAGCGCTCGTAGGGGAGCTCGGGGGCCAGTCCTTCAAGCCATTGTTCAAAATCTTCGTGGAGACCTTCCTCCACGGAGTTGATGAATACACTTGCGGTGATATTCATCGCATTGGCCAGGACAAGCCCTTCCTTGATTCCACTTTCAGCGACCGCCTCGCCAATCGCCTCGGTGATGTTGACCAGACCTCGGCGTTTATTGAGGTGAAACCAAAGCTCTTTTCGATATGTCACCATACAGGCCTCCTTCTGCGCATCCAGTATATCATGGAGTTTGTCACAAAACCCCAGGTGTGCTATGCTTGGATTCAGGAGAGAAAGCGTGAAAACAAACGAGAGTTGGGATCTTAGTTCCGTTGGTGATATTTCATTGCAAAAGATCCAGCGAAACCTTCGCGAGCTCGCGGTTTTTTCAGCAAATTCAATCCGCTCATTAAAAGAGACAGCGTTTCGATACGAACCGATTGCGCTACTCGAGCATGCTCTTGAGCACCACCGGACGATCGCCAAGGAGCGTAAAGGTGACGGTGAAGCGCTTCGAATCTCAAAGGCGCTCATCTCCTATCTCGCCAATCTTCTCCGGTCCTTTCCAAAGCCGCTGGCGAAGAGCAGGCAGATCAAGCAAAAGGATTGGAAAGACATCGTTCGGCTTTTTGACGATATCGTTCGGAAATCGATCCGCATCGTGGATAACACCGCCCTCGCCCTGAAGGCGGACGGAACGCTGACCGATCCGATCCTGCTTGAGCGTTTTCAGGAGGAGGCGAGCGCGTGGGTGTTGCCGCCTCTGGTCGATGAAGAGCTCTTGAAGCAGCATCATCGCTCCCTGCTCTATCAGTTTCAACCATACAATGCTCTGATCAGCGAAGTGTTTTCATCTCATCTCGACGGAGTGCTTCATGCGCTGTCGACCTTGATCGAAAAGGGCGAGCATGATCTGGCAGAGCATACCGGTCTCAGCGAAGCCGATGCTGAAGCTTTGGCTCAACCGATCGCAAGCGAGGAGTTTCGAGTCGACAACCATCGGCTGACGCAATTCCAACGATCTTCGCTCAAGCCTTTCATCCTCATCGACGGTTCATATCACTGCTTCGATCCCGAGCGAGTTCTCATGGAGAGCTGCAGGATCATCAAAGAAGCGGTAATCTCCTCGAGCGAAGAACGCAAAGAAGCGTGGGAGCACATCGAGAAAGAGAAGCGAAGTCTTCTTCCGATCACGTTCTTCACGGCAATGCTTTCTTCGATGCACTACACGAGAAACGTGGAGTATGAAGATGGTTTCCTGGATGCCCTCTTCGAGGATGGGAAGAGGGAGCTGGTCATCCAAGTTCCCGCCGCCCATACCGTATTTCCTGAAGACCCCATCCAAGACAGCGAAGCCTACGCCCGGGCGTTGATGGAAGAACAGAATGCGATCGACCTCGCGACATCGCATCCCGCTGTCTCGGTCATCATAGATTTGAGGGCGGTTGTCCGCTATCCGGTAACGCTGATCGACGACACGCTTACCCTTTCCTTCCTTCAGGTGGCAACGCTGGCGACGACCTGGGAGGGAGCAAACGAGATCAAAGGGGAATTGGGCTTGTCGCCGCTCGGCGGCCTGACGCCGCCACCGCAAGAAGAACAATCAATCGGAGAAGAAACATTTGAAGAAGAAACAATCGATGAAGAATATAACCATGAACCGTTGAAGGAGTTCGATGAACACCTGGAAGACGAGCTGGACTGGGAAGAAGAGGAAGAAGAAAGATCATTGGACGACGATGATATCCTTGAAGATGAGCTGAGCGAAATCGACGATGAAGATGAGTACGAGGATGACCTTGAAGAGTTTGAAGGCGATGAGCAGGACGAATACACCGCGATCTATGAGGACGATGAGTACGAAAGCGAAGCTCCTGAACCGATAGAGGAAGAAAAAGAGGAGCCGGAATTTGTTCTGGAAGCGGAAACCGATTTTTCTTGGCAACGCTTCGATCAAGGCTTCACTCTGGGAATCAAAGACCCTCGAATCATCGAAGGGGAATACCTCGACTATACCGAAGAAGGAGAGGACGAGGATGATGATGACTGGGCGTACAGCGGTTCATCCTACTTCACTTCCAGCAATCCCTTGGAAGACTATCTGACCGAGGATGAGTACGAGACCGCCGATGAGATGGTCAGCCTCATTGAACAACCGGTTCTCTTCGATGTGGAGGATGAACGGATGTTCGACCCCTTTTATCGCACCCCTCTTGAACAACAAGCCGTTGAAGAGGACTACGAAAGCGAAGCCATCGGGCTTTTCGAGTTTGAGAGTGAATACGACGATGAAGAGGTCGTCGTGCCGTCCTCATTCGTCCTTGCCGATGAGGAGATGGAAGAAGGTAAAGAAGATCTGCTTCGCTACCACACCCAATATGTCGAGGATGATGACGGAGGCGAATTTGGTTTCTTGGACCAGATTCAACGGAGCGCCGAGCGGCAAAAACGCCCTTCATCCCGCTTTACCTTGATCAACGCGGTCGAACATGCAAAACATCAGCCCCTTCTTCCAGAGGAGGAAGAGATACATGCCCCGTCGGCCTCTCCATCGGTCATAGAAGAAGTCGCAGTCCAGCCGTTTGAGTTGGATCTGCCTCCGAACCTCGGTGAGCTCTTCACCCTTCTTGCTGAAAAGAATCAGTGGTCCTTCAATATCTACCTCAAAGAAAGCATGCCCCATGTGATAGATTCATTGGAGCGAATGCTCCAGCAGATTCGGGATGCGACTCTTGAACCGGGACAGGATCGAATGTTTACGATCGCTCCCTTGGAGTTGACGATCATCGTTTTGGCGGCGAAAGGGGATCCGCTCAGTGCGTGGACACGAAAAGTAAACGTCGCAGCGCTGATGCACGCCAACAAAAAACGCTCTTGGCGGGCACTTTCAATTGGGTATGACCGAAAGAAAAAGCTGGTGTTTGCAGATGATTGCCTCATCAGGCGAGAAGATTTCACACCAACGGATTGGAAGTTTGTAATCAATGCAGCGAATCGGCTGCGGGATAAAAAGCGAGTATAGAGAAGAATTATGAAGACCCACCTTGAAGTCGCCCTTCAGGCAGCTCGCAGAGCAGGTTCCTACGCCTTGGGAGCAGAGCGAAACGGAATGCTTTCCGTTCGGATGAAAGAGGCGAATGATTATGTAACCGATGTCGATATTCAGGTTGAACAGCTGATCAAAGACACGATCCGACTTTATTTTCCTCACGATGGAATATATGGCGAAGAGGGCGGTGAAAGCGGGAATGTGCAGTCAAATCGCTGGGTGATCGATCCAATCGACGGAACGACGAACTTCTTTCGGGGGATGCCCAACTACACGATTTCAATCGCATGGGAAGAAGAGAAGTACAACCCGCTGGTCGGAGTCGTCTTCAACCCTCGTCAAAATGAATTGTTCTGGGCGTCAAAAGGGCAAGGCGCGTTTCTTAACGGGCAACCAATCACCGTTTCCTCCGTCCAGGATCTGAGTCAGGCGATCATGGTGCTGGTCCCGCCTCACCGGAGGCGCGACCTTGCCGATTCTTATTTTGAAACGATGAAAACGATCTTCAAAGCCACCAGCGACTTCCGATCCTTCGGTTCCTGCGCTTTGGAGCTTGCCTATATCGCCAGCGGACGGATTGACGGGTACTATGAACAGGCGCTGGGATACTATGACATGGCTGCCGGAATGATCATCCTTCAGGAAGCGGGAGGAATCGTCACCCCGGCGTTAGAAGATACCCCCTTCAGTGACCACTATTGCGATATTCTCGCCTCAAATGCCCACCTTCATCAGGCTTTGAGCTTATTGATCGCTTGATTGAACCGTTTATTTCCCGTAGGGTCTCAGCATGAAATTCAAGGCAGCCATATTCGATTTTGACGGGACGATCATGGATACCTCGCCCGGAATCTTTGCAACGGCGAATGCGGCAATCGAAAGCCTCGGGTTGCAGCCGGAGGAGGATCGCTCGATCCTTGCCCGGTTCGTCGGTCCCCCGATTCGTGATTCCTTCGTCGCTGTGTACAACCTCGAAGAATCCCTGATTGGCAAGGCGGTAGAACGGTATCGGGCCATCTACGATCGGACGGGGCGGTTCGGTGCCGAACTGTATGAAGGAATCGATCGGACCCTCGCTGCGCTGAAGGATGCCGGCTATCGTGTTGCAATCGCGACACTGAAGCCCGAACCGCTTGTGAAGCAGATGACCGACCACTTCGGGCTCACATCGTATTTTGATTCGATTCGCGGCAGCGATCCGATCCATAAAACGAGCAAAGCAGCGGTCATTCGCCATGTCTTGGAGGATTTGCAGATGAAGACGGAAGAAGCGATCCTCATCGGAGATACATCCCATGATGAAGAAGGGGCCAAGGAAGCGGGCATCGCCTTCATCGCCGTCGATTGGGGATTTGGCTTTCCTAAAGGATATCGACCATCGTCGGATGCGATCGCGGTCGCGGAAAGACCGCTGGATTTATTGACGTTCCTCTTGTAAGAGGCTTTGAGCCTCAGTATGGTAGAGGTCAAGGAGATGTGCAATGTCGTTTCAAGTAAAAAAGAGTGAAATCGCCACCCAAAGAGCCCCGAAAGCGATCGGACCGTACAGCCAGGCGGTCAGCGCCGGATCGTTCGTATTCACCAGCGGAGTGCTGCCGGTCAACCCCGAAACCGGCAAGATCGTGGAAGGCGGAATCGTCGAACACACCAGACAGGTTTTTGAAAACCTCAAGGCGATCTTGGAAGAGGCCGGTACGAGTCTCTCCAACGTGGTAAAGACCACGGTCTTCATCGCCAGCATGAAAGATTTTGCCGCGATGAATGAAGTCTACGCCTCCTATCTGGGAGATGGGGTGAAGCCGAGTCGATCGACGGTGGAAATTCCGAACCTTGCCCTCGGTGCATTAGTTGAAATCGAAATGATCGTGCTCCGATAGGAGGACAGGATGAACCGGACCCCGCTTTTCGAGCTCTATGGCGAACAGACCAAACTTGTTGATTTTGGCGGATGGGAGATGCCCCTTCACTTTGAAGGGGGAATTCTCGCAGAACATGAAGCGGTGCGGACAGCCGTCGGCCTCTTTGATGTTTCCCATATGGGCGAATGTGTCGTTACCGGCAAGGAAGCCGGTGCGTACCTGGATTGGCTGCTGACCAATCGAATCAGCGATATGGAAGTCGGGCAATGCAGGTACACGATGATGTGCTATCCTGACGGAACCGTCGTGGATGACATCTTAGTGTATCGGCGGCACAGTGATTCCTACATGCTGGTTCTCAATGCGGCAAACACGAAAAAAGATCTCGATTGGATCACCAAAGACAATCCCATGGCTCATCAAGCTCCGTTCGTTGTGGATATCAGCGATTCGACCGCCCTCTTGGCGCTGCAAGGCCCAAAAGCGGTCGAGCTGTTGAGCCGCTTCATCAGCGACATCGACGAGATGGATAGTTTTACGTTACGGAATCAATGTGAGATCGATTCGATTCTCTGCCTCGTCAGCCGAACCGGGTATACCGGTGAAGACGGCTTTGAAATCTATTGCGACCGCGACGATGCGCCGAAATTGTGGAATTTGCTGATTGAGCAAGGGGCCGCTCCCTGCGGATTGGGCGCGCGCGACACGCTCCGTCTGGAAGCGAAGCTGCCGCTCTACGGCCAGGAGATCAGCGATTCGATCACCCCTCTGGAGGCGAACCTCGGAGCCTTCGTGAAATTCGAGAAGGAAGACTTTTGTGGTAAAGCCGCCCTGCTGGAGCAGAAGAATGCCGGGGTGCCCCGAACGCTTCGAGGCATCGAGATGGTCGACAAATCGGTTCCCCGAAGCGGTTATCCGGTGTTTCGAGACGGAAGTGAAATCGGCTACGTTACTAGCGGGATGAAGAGTCCGAGCAAGGGTATCTTCTTTGCGATGGTGTTGATCGACCGTGAACCGCCTTTGAAGTTCGGCGATCAGCTTGAGGTCGAAATCCATAAGAAATTGCGGAAAGCCCGGCTTATTCGGACCCCGATCTATCAGAGGTCGAACTCCTAGATGAAATCCGCCCGTTTTCCGTCGACGGAAAGAAGCAGGTCGGCCGGATTCAGCCGCACCTGCATTCCCCGTCTGCCGGCACTGACGTAGATGAAGGGGAGATCGAACGCGGCCTCCTCGATGAACGTGGGAAAAGGCCGTTTCATCCCGATCGGCGAACAGCCGCCGCGCAGATATCCGGTAACGTTCTGAATCTCGGAGAGCTTCACCAGCTCTAGGGCTTTGCTTCCGGTGAGCGAGCGGGCTTTCTTCATGTTGATAGATCGATCCGCCGGAAGGCAGAATACCCAATACTGTTTCCGTTCATTGACGAGAACGATCGTCTTAAACACTGTTTTGGGGTCCAGACCAACGGTTCGGGCAGCATGGATCGCATCGAGCGCTTCTTCATCAAAGGGATAGGTGACAAGCTCGAACGGAATCTTCTTGGTCTCCAGGATTCTCATTGCGTTTGTTTTCATGGTAGCATCGTAAACGAGGAGGCGCTTCGCATCAAGGAATCTGTCGGTGCATTCCTCGCGTTGAAGAGTGCTTGTAACTGGACTGATGTATCGGTTGTTTTGCTTAGAGTACTTGAGTTGAGGTGACCGTGGTGATATACTACGAAAACTCAACGTATGGAGGTGTGGCAAACGATGAGGAACTCGAAGCGGTGCGCCTTAATTTTACTAATCATATTAGTTGTTGTTCACGGAGCTCTGATCGCTGCGGATAACGGTCTGGTTATTCGTTCACCGCTCTATGGGTCTTCCACGAAGGACCTTGTCGGTACGACGGTGCAAGTCCAATCATATGCCGAGCAGCTGGGGTTAGCCGCAACTTCAAGCATACCGACTGCTGACGAGCGCTTGCTCAATGCGATCAGCGAACCTTCCTATCCCGTAACCCCGGGAGATACCTACCGTGTCGTATATCTTGACGGATTGAAAACGGTAACGCTTGATCTGCAGGTCAATGAAGCGTACCAGGTGGCGCTTCCGGGTCTGGGCCGAGTCAACGGACAAGGACTGACCTTTCAGCAGATGAGCCAAAAGATCACTGATCTCATCGAAGCGTATCACAGTTATTCCAACCCCCAAGTGGTCTTCACCGGGGTTGGTTCTTTCTATGTCTCGGTGATCGGGGAGGTTACCGGATCCAGAACCGTCCAGGCATGGGGTCTTACCCGGTTGTCACAGGTCGTCGGTGCGGCCACACCCTACACCTCGACTCGAACGATCACCATCACCCATGCCGACGGAAGCCGGAACTCCTATGATCTCTATCTCGCGCTGCGCAAAGGAGTCCTTGAAGAAGACCCGTTGCTCCGGAGCGGAGATGTCGTGAGTCTTGGTCGAGCCGAAAGGCTTGTGCATATCGACGGCCATGTGTATCGGACGGGCAGTTACCAGCTTCAAGAAGGGGAGAGCCTCTCTTCGCTGATCACGGACTATGCCGGAGGCGTTCTTTCCGGCGGCGACATTCAACGCATCCGGATTCAGCGGTTTGACGAGAATCTGAACGACTGGACGATCCTGTACGCCGATCTGCTTGCAGAGCAACATTTTGAAGTGAGGCATCTTGACAAGGTGTATGTCGACTTGCTCGGACCGATGCCGCAGTCGATTCTCATCGAGGGGGCGATCTCCTCGACCGAGGCTGCGAACACCCTGAGCTCTTCGTCATTGACCGGGTATGTTTCGGGCAGGATCTTCTATCAGCTCTACCCGGGCGAGACGGTCAAGCACGTCTTTGAAACTTTGAGCGGCCGACTCCTTTCGATCAGCGATCTTGAGCGAGCGTATATTCTCCGGGATGGAGAGCGGATCAACCTCGACCTGCAGCAGATTCTCTATGGGCAGGATCCCAACTCGACCCGTACCCTGGAGAACGGCGATGCGGTCATGATTCCGTTCAGCCAGCGCTTCGTCTCCGTAACCGGCGGGGTGGTGCGTTCGGGAATGTACGCGTATGCGCCGAACAAGAGCCCCAGCTACTACATCGCGCTGGCAGGCGGCTACAGCGATGATGCCTCCTTCCCCCTGTCGGTGAAAGTTCAGGGTGAAGACGGCAGGAAAATCGGCAAGATGGAAGAAGAGGTTCCCCCCAGCTCGACAATCATCGTCAAGAAGAATACCTTTACGAAAGATATCGCACCGACCGTCGCCATCGTTGGACTGGTTGCCGCAATACTGGGAATCGTGTCCACGACGTTGAGCATCATCAAAGATGTGCGGTCACTATAGGAGCAGCTCATGAATCAAGCATATGATGACCAATATACGACGCACCAGCAATTCGATGAAGAGGGAATGACGATCAGAGAACTTCTCCAAATCTTCCGCAAGCGATTCTTCTGGTTCATCCTCGGCCTTGTGTTGGTGCTAGGAGGAGCGGTCGGGTATCTCTTTTGGGCGACGCCCCTGTATGAATCTCAGGTTTCTGTTCTCGTCAGTCCTATTCAAAACTCCTCATCCATCGATTCGCTGCTCAGTGTTACCTCTTCCGGAGCGAAGATCGCAACGGAAGTCGAGCTTATCACCTCCCGAAGCAACATCAACGAGGCCCTTGCACGGCTTGATCTCACAAAGTATGAAAATGACGAAGGTGAATCCTACGCGATGGACATCGCCTTTCCCAACTCGGTGCGGGAGAAGATCTCCGTCACCACGGTGAAAGACACCAACATCGTTCGCATCAGCGTCACCGACGCGAACCGGTTCTTCGCGCGAGATTTCGCCAATGTCCTGGCCGAGAGTTACGACAACATGCTCACTTCGATCGCCCGGAACTCTAAAACCGCTCAGCGAACCTTCATCGAGAGCCAGATTCCGATCAACGATCAAGCCCTCAAAGAGGCCAACGACAAGCTCGGAGATTTCAAAGAGCGCAGTGAGATCATCCAGCTTTCCGATAAGAGCTCGTTATTGGTCAATCAGATATCCTACTATGATCTTCGGCTTGAGCCCCTGAGACTCCAGCTCGAAGAAGCATATATCGGCTTGCGCTCCCATGAACCGCTGATTACCGCCAGCGGCGGCACCACTTCCGAGGGATTGCTTGCAACGATCGAAAGCGATGAAGAGATCACGAAGAAGCTCGGCGAGCTCGAATCGTGGATGCTTGAACTGGCGATGTACGAGTCGTTGCCGACGAACCTCGGCCAGGGAGCGCTGTCCGAAGGAACGCTCGCCCGCATCTTTACCATCAACAATGCGATCGATACAACGAAAAAGAGCCTTTTGAATCGGGTTCGAAAACTGATTGAATGCTGCTACATCGATTCGTTGGCCCAGGATATTACGCAGATTCTTACCACGAGGGTGTCGATCGATATTCTTCAGAGCCGGGCTGAAGTGTTTGAAGAAGAGCTTTCCCACCTGCCCGTTTTGGAGCGCACGCTTTCCGAATTGATGCGAGATGTTCAGATCAGCGAAGCGATCGGTTTGAAACTTCGAGAGATGCTCGAGGAGATCAAACTCCTCGAAGCCTCAGTCAGCGGAAACGTGAAAGTAATCGACACGGCGAACTTGCCGATCAGGCCGGTCAGTCCCAATTCCCTCCTGATCTTGGCGGTAGCCCTGCTGTTGGGATCGGCGATCGGATTGCTGCTTGCCTTGTTGGTGGAATCATTGGATTTATCAATCCAGGACGAGGAGCAAGTTCAGCGAGTCGTCGGTCGGAACGTCCCGATGCTGGGGTGGGTCCCAATCATGAAAACACATCAAAAAGATGTGTATCCGATGTTCATCGTCCGTAACCATCCGAACTCTTTTGAAGCGGAGCGCCTCAAGCTTATCGCGAATATGATCTATTCGATGAACGACAAGAAAGTCTTCTCGATCACCAGCAGCGCGATGGCTGAAGGAAAGAGCATGATCGTCGCGAACATCTCCCTCGCCTTGGCTCAACTGGGTAACAAGGTGCTGGTGGTCGATGGAGATTTGCGTCTGCCGAGTATGGAACGCTTCTTCCGCCTTGAGCACCAGAAAGTCGGGTTGGTCGATGTGGTAACCAGCGGAGTTTCAATGGAGGATTGCATCGTCCAGCCTCTCGAAGACGTGAATACCCTTCATTTGCTTCCCGCCGGATCGTCACCCTTGGTTCCGGCGGCGATTTTCTCAAATCCCAGATATATTTCCTGGATGAAGGCGCTTTCCAAGGTTTACGATTACATCATCATCGACGCTCCCCCGCTTGATGCCGCGAGCGAACTGCTTGCGATAGCCAAACACGTCGATGGTTTGATCATAACCGTCCGAGCGGGAGTAACCAGCCGCAACGCTCTGCGAGATCTTCTCGAAAGTCTTAGGAATGCGAATATCCAGCTGGCGGGTTTCGTCTTCAACGGGGTGATGCCTTCGAAGCATAGCCGCTATGGATCATCGTATGGCTACTCGACTTACTATCGAAAGGGAAGCTACTCCAAGGCGGAACGAAAGTATCGCTATTTCCCCAGAAGACGAACCGCTTCGTGGTATCGCAAACGATACAAACGGGACGTTCGTGTTCGCGGAAAACTGCCTTCGCTCTTCACCCCGGTCCGTGCGTTCGGTCCGCACGCCGCCTTTATGAGTCTGAAGGACATGGATGAGAAGATTAATGGAAAAAGCGAAGAGAAACTCATCTTCACTTCGGTTGCTCTCCAAAAAGATACGGTCAGCAATCCGAAGGAAATGGACGGGAAGCGTAATGAAAAAAACGAAGAGAAACCGATCTTCACTCCTACCGTTTCCAAGGATACGCCGAAACCTTTCGTAACCGAATCCAAGACAATCGATTTTCTTTCCACAATCGAAGGGGACGAAGCTGCGCGCGGAAAAAAATAGGCGGCATCGGATGGACAGAGTCGCTCCTCTTTGATATTGTACAGAACAGAAATGAGGAGGCTTCAGATGAAGGTACATGCACCGCACCGTGTTCAGGAATCTGAATCCAATTATGTTGTTGCATACAGTCGGCTTTAGGGCCGACTTTTTTTTGCCAGGAGGAGAACGATGGGTACGTTTTATGGCCGATCACTGTGTGTGATCGACGATCTTTCACAAGAAGAACGGCTGTACCTCTTTGAGCATGCACGGATTCTCAAATCCGCGTTTGAAACTCAAGATGAGGCAGTGCTGAACCAATATCGAATCGCCGATCCGGATTTCGGAATCTATGAGGTGTTTTTGGAAGATTCGACAAGGACGAAGGAATCCTTTCGCAATGCCGCGAAGTTTCATCACGCAAAAGTATCGGACCTCAACAGCGGTTCCTCTTCCTTCAACAAAGGGGAGAGCTACGCCGACACGTTTTATACCCTCAGCGGATATTCCAATACGATTTTCATCGTTCGCAGCAAGGTCGAGGGGGTCTGCACCTATCTGGAGGAGTGCCTCACTTCCTATGCCAAACGAAACGGCTTGAAGCAAAAACCTGCGTTCATCAATGCGGGAGACGGCAAACACGAACACCCCACACAAGAACTGCTCGATGAATTCACGTTTCTCGAGGATAACGATTGGTCGACGGAAACGCTTCATCTCGCCTTGGTCGGAGATCTCTATCACGGCCGGACAGTCCACTCCAAAGCGGACGGATTGAAAATCTTCAACAACGTCTTTGTGGACTTGGTCGCGCCTTCCGAGCTGGCGATGCCCGAAACCTACGTCCACAAAATGAAAGACCACGGTTTCAACGTTCGAACCTTCGATTCGATCGATACATACCTCAAAGAAACTGATATCGCGCCCAAGTGGTATTTCACCCGTCCTCAACTGGAACGAATGGGTGACAAAGTCCTGAAGAAGGAGGCCGAACTTCGCCGGGCGATCACCTTCCGAGAAGAACTGATTCCGCTTCTGCCTCCGGATACGAAGTTCTATCACCCGCTTCCCCGCCATAAGGCACACCCGACGATTCCCACCTTTTTGGATGAGACACCCCTGAACGGTTGGGAGCGGCAGAGCATCAATGGGATGTATGTTCGAATCGTCCTTCTCGCCCTGATCGCCGGAAAGATCGGAAGGGAGTTCGTCTCGACCAGACCCCCGATTGCCGAAGAGGAGGATTACATCAAAGAAGTGAATCTTGATGACCGGGTTCCCCAGGAGAAACGGATCAGCGAAGGGGTGAAACCGATTCATGACGGAATCGTGATCGACCATATTCTTCGCGGGTATGAGATCGGCGAGATTCGCGATCACATGCGCCTGATCAGCAGCGTGCTGGAGCTGGACAAGGGAAAAGGAGGGGAGTGGGTTTCCAGCGGACAGCAAGGGACCTATAAAGGGATCATTTTCCGTCCGGGCCTTTACGAGCTCGACCGCAAGCACCTCAAGCGCCTGGCGGCCGTCGCTCCGGGTTCAACGCTGAATCTCATCAAAGACGGAAAAGTCGAGCGAAAGTTCCGTCTCTCCTTGCCGCCAAGAATCTATAATTTTGAAGATCTCGGGTGTACGAATGAAGCGTGCATCAGCCATCCCGATCAGGAGGAAGGGGTCATGGCCCGCTTTTATCGAACCCAGGAAAACACCTTCGCCTGCGCATACTGCGGCAAAGAGCATGGGTTCAAAGAAATATGGAAGCGGAGCAGGAAATAGGATAGAGTAAGAAGCTATGAACAGCCTCAAAAAGATTACCCGGACATATGGGCCTAAAATCGCCGAAGCGGCGTTTGAGCTCGGGGCGATTCGCCTCAATGTTATCGATCCCTTTCGATGGGTCAGCGGCTACCGGATGCCGATCTATAATGACAACCGCCGGTTGCTCGCTTCCAGTAAAGCCCGAGCGCTTGTCGCCGAAGGGTTTGAAGCGATCTTGAATGTTCTCAAATACGATCCCGATTCGATCGCCGGAACCGCGACGGCGGGGATTCCCCACGCCACGACCTTGGCCGACCGATTGGGAAAACCTCTTTCATATGTCCGTTCCTCAAGCAAAGGGCATGGCCTCGGCAATCAGATCGAGGGGCTGGCGAAAGGCGGAACGTATGAGAACACCCATGTTCTCCTGATCGAAGATCTGATCTCCACCGGCCTTTCATCGACGAACGCCGTCGAAGCGATCGTTGCGGCCAAGGGACAGTGTCCCTATACGTTGGCGATCTTCACCTACGGGTTCGCGGCAGCGGAGGAAGCGTTTGCCGCATTGAACCCGAAAGCGGCATTCCATACGATTCTCACCTACGAAGTGATGCTCGATAGCGCCCTGAAAGAAGGGTATATCTCGCGATCCGAGGCGGCAAGCCTCGAGGCATGGAGCAGCGATCCCTTCGGATGGGGAATAGAGCGGGGCTTCATGAGGGAGGAAGGATGACGTACAAAGAATTGCTTGAAACAAGTGCGAAGCAGGTCGGAAACGTGGTGTGCATGGGTTTGGATGTGAAGCCCGAGATTCTTCCCTATGGAGAAAAAGGAGTTCGTCACCAGCTGAACACCTACTTTCAACAGCTCTTTCGGCGGATGAATCTCTCCGGTTTGTTGCCAGCCGCGTTCAAGCCGAATATCGGATACTATGCCGTGCTGGATAATCCCCGAGAGGAGGAGTTCTCAGGCTCGCTCGCCCTTGCCGATCTCTTCGACCTTCTGGAAAACTTCTTTCCCAATACCCCGATCATCCTCGATTCAAAGCGCGGCGATATCGCGACAAGCAGTCGTAACTACGCCGACGAAGCGTTCAAACGATGGGGAGCGAACGCGGTAACGGTCGCCCCCTATATGGGGAGCGACTCCGTCGGACCGTTTATTCAGGACTCCAAGGTTGGGACCTACGTTCTCAATCGAACGAGCAATCCCGGCGGAAAAGATCTGCAAAACCTCATGCTCCGGACCGGGGTTCCGCTCTATGAAGCGGTAGCGGATCAGATCATCGCCTATAACGCCAGGAGGGGACACGTCGGAGCGGTGGTCGGAGCCACCAACTTGGATGAACTGAAAGCGATCGCCCAACGGTATGCCGACCAATCGGTCCCACTGTTGATTCCGGGAGTGGGAAGCCAGGGAGGCTCTGCAACCGAAGTGATGACGATTCTCCGCGAAGTGGACTATCCCTTGCCATTGGTTCGGATCAACAGCTCAAGCTCCTTGACGCATCCGTGGAAAAAAGATCCCGCGCCGGATGATTGGCTCGATCGATGTGAAGGTTCTTTGCGAGCGCTCATCGAGGAGTGTTCACTATGAGTGATGTGCTTCAACGGCTGATGAGGAAGGGTGAAACGCTTCTTGCCACAGTCAGCGGAGTAGGTTCCACCAAAGCGGAGTTGATCCGTTACTTCGATCGATCGGTGGACGCCATCGATATCATCACCACCAAGAGTTTCCAGCATGAGCCGAATCCCGGAAACCGCGAACCGGTCATCTGTGAAGTGGAGAGGGGAACGTTCGGAAACTCGGTGGGTTTGAGAAATCCCGGTCTTCAGGTCGCCCTCCATGAACTGCGGCAGCTGAGGAAAACTCATTCCTTCCGTTCTCTTTTGAACGTATCGCTCTCCGCTTCCACCCCCGAAGACTTCGTAATTCTCGTCAAGGCATTCGATGAAGTGGCCGATCTCGTGGAACTGAACTTCTCCTGTCCGCATGCAGAGCCGGGATATGGTTCAACGATCGGGGAGAATCTTGAGCTTGCCTCCCGCTATGTGCGTTTCATCAAGGCGAACACCGCTGAATGCCGGGCGCCCCTGTTTGTCAAATTGACGCCCAATGTCAATGATATCGCATCAATCGCCAAGGCGGTCGTCGAAGCGGGAGCGGACGGCATCGTCGCGATCAATACGGTCGGCCCCCTCCTGCACATCGATCCCGCAGCGAAGAAACCGATTCTTCAAAACAAGCTGGGAGGCAAAGGAGGGCAAAGCGGAAAAACCGTCTTTCCGATCGCCTTGAAGGCGATAACGGAGATTCGGGAAGCGCTCGGAGAAGCGATCCCGATCATAGGGATGGGCGGGGTTGATTCAGGAGCCGATGCGGCGAAGCTCATCGAGGCGGGGGCAAATGTCGTCGGAATCGGATCCGCCCTCGGCACGGTGGATCAACGCTCCTGGCCTCAGTACCTTAAAGCGATCAAGAAAGAGGCGAACCATCTTCTGTACAACGGGAAAAAGCCCGCAATCTCTTCCGTTTCCTTCATCAAGACCCATCGCCAGATGGAGTACCGAAAGCACATCGTGCTTGAGAATGAAGCCTACGGCAGTGACACGACGATTCTTCGGCTTGACGGCGAGCTTCCCACCAAGGCTGGGCAGTTCGCTTTCTTGTGGCTGCCGCAAATCGGGGAAAAACCCTTCTCGGTCGCCCACAACGATCCGCTGACGTTCGTGATCAAGCGAAGAGGTCCGTTCAGCGATGAACTATGTTCGTTGCAGAAGGGCGACGAGGTGTATATCCGCGGTCTGTACGGCCAGGGTTTCGATCCCCCGAAAACAAAAAAAGCCCTGCTGATCGGGGGCGGCACGGGCGTAGCGGTCCTGCCCGCGTTGGCCGAGCAGCTGTCTGAAAGAGGAACTGCGATCGAGATTCTGGTCGGAACCAGCGAAGCCGTCGAAACAAGCGCTCTGCTTGAGGAGAAGCTCTCCTCCTATGGGTCATTCGTCTGCGTGGCGGATGAAGGGAAGCCGGGACGGGTGTTGGATCTTCTCGATGGTCGAGCGTTCGATGAGGATACGGCATGCTATCTGGTCGGCCCACAGGTGTTCATGGCTCTCGCCGCTCGGACGGTGCTCGAGGGGGGAGTGAAGGAGGAGCGCCTCTATCTTTCACAGGAGCTGATGACGCTGTGCGGAATCGGGATGTGCGGCGAATGCGTCTGCGGCGATCGGCTGACGTGTCAGTGGGGTACGTTCATGGAATATCGATATCTGAAGGAGCATGCTCCATCCCTGATCGCCTATGATTGATCCGCACGTCCACCTTCGAGATTGGAATCTCAGTGCAAAGGAAACGCTTGCCCATGGTCTTCTTGTGGCTGAAAAAAGCGGGTTTGCCGCAGTGATTGATATGCCCAACACCGATCCGCCGCTGACGACAAGAACGAGGATCATCGAGCGGATTGATGCTGCAAAGAGGGTGAAGGTGAACGTTTCCTATCATCTTTGGGCAGGGGTGACAAGCGACCCCGCTCAGATCGACGAGATCGTTCAAAGCTGTGAGGAGCTGTTTCCCGCCGTTGTCGGATTGAAGCTCTTCGCCGGACACTCCACCGGCAACATGGGTCTTGTCGAAGAGGAGATCCAAGCCCGTGTGTATCGTCATCTGGCTGAACGCAACTACACCGGTGCCGTTGCGCTCCATTGTGAAAAAGAAACGCTCCTTCGCCCCGAGCTGTATGACAATGCCGATCTTTCAACGCAGTCGCTTGCCCGGCCTCAAGAAGCCGAGATCGCTTCGATCCGTGACCAGCTCTCCCTCAGTAAAGAAGCGGGCTTTGCCGGTCACCTGCACATCGCCCATCTCTCCACGATCGAAGGGCTTCTGATTGTTGAAGAGGCGAGGAGGGAGGGAAGAAGGATCAGCTGCGGCGCAACACCGCACCATCTTCTGCTGAACCGGGACACGGCGAAGGATCGGAGCTTGTATGCGAAGATGAATCCGCCGCTCCGAAATGAGGAAACACGCAGAAAGCTCTTTGAGGCCCTGCTTGAAGGACGAATCGATTGGGTTGAAAGCGATCATGCTCCGCATACGATCGCCGATAAGGAAGCGGGGGCAAGCGGTATTCCCGGGTTCAGCGGGATGCTCTCCCTGTTGAAGGTGCTGTATGAGCACAATCTCTCAAACGAGGTGCTGAAAGACCTCTTTGGGGGCAACGTTCAAAGAATGTTGAACCTTCCTCCCCAGAAAACCGTGCTGCCCCGGTATGAGACGCTTCCTGCTCTGATTGCGGAGGCCTCCAAGGAATATCCCTACGACAGTTTCAGAGGCCTATCTCGGAGCTGATCTCCGTAAGAGCTTCGATCGTGCGGGTGATGATGTCATTGATTTCAAGACCGAGCAGCTCCGCTCCTTTCGCGATGACTTCACGGTTCACCCCCTTGGCGAACGAGGGGCTGGACCACTTTTTTCTGACGCTCTTTACGCTCATGCCTTTCATGCGCTCCGGCCTCATCAGGGCATTGGCGTAGATCAGCCCGGTGAGCTCATCGATCGTGTAGAGAACCTTCTCCATGAAATGAATCGGCTCGACATCACTGCACAAGCCCCATCCGTGACTCACCACCGCCCGGATGAATGCCTCATCGACGCCGATCTCAGAGAGAAGCTTCGGAGCGACCTGACAGTGCCGATCGGGATAGAGGGCATAATCGATGTCATGAAGGAGTCCGACCAAAGACCAATAGGTCTCATCGTATCCATAATGCCGGGCAAAGGTTTTCATCGCCGCTTCCACGCAATAGGCGTGGTGGAGATGAGCTTCGTCGGGGGTGTATTTCTTCAGTAACGCGAGAGCTTCACTTCGACTGACCATCGTATTCTCCTTTTGGCGAAGTATAGTGGGATATCGTAAAAGATAAAAGGGAAACCTTCTTGATACGTTGTCGTCGTTGGTGATATATTCGCTCAGAATGATGAATATCCCCGTATGTTCCGGAACCTATATCGAAGAAATAATCGCTTCACTAGCCAATCTTTATGACGATGTCGAGAAGGCGACCCATGCCTTTACCGCTCGCTATGGCATCGCATGTCCGCCGGGGTGCGGATCATGCTGTGAACACTTCATTCCCGATATAACGCACAGTGAAGCAGCATACATCGCCGCCTATCTGCTCTTTGAGCTCAAAGATGAAGAAACGATCGAAAAATTATATCGTCATAACGGATCGGGATGTCCGCTGTATCGCAGCGACACTCCCTTCCACTGCTCGGTGTATCCGGCCCGGCCGCTCATCTGCCGATTGTACGCATCCAGCGCATACCACGACAAATACGGCAAAACCCTCTTTCGTTCGTGCAGATATGAAGAAGCAGAAACGATGCCCAAATATCTCTACTTCGATGAGCATGTCGTAACGATGCAGGATTTCGCCTACCGCCTCCGCTCCCTCGATTGCGATCGAGGCCGGCTGTCGCTTCTTTCCGAGATCCTTCCCGACCTTTTGAAACAGCTCCAATTCATTGCATCGCTCATTTCCCATAATGACTCTGAAGAACCATTGGTGGGGTAGGCTGTTGTCCAAAAGCCTGCAATGGTTTGCCCCACCGCTCGGAACAACGAGACAATCCTCCGATAATAGGCATTCTCTACTGCTTCCTCCTGCTTTGTTTGTTGACTCGAAGCGCACAGGTCATCGATAATAGCGTATGGCTAGAAAGATTAAGGCGCTGCTGTTTGATTTGGATGGGACGCTCATTGATACGATTGAAGATATTGCGGCGGCTTTCAGTGCCGCGATCGCCGAAGAGGGATTGGAACCGGCTACGGTAGCGGAAACGAAACAGGTGGTGGGGCGGGGATTGGTGAACGCCCTGAAAGGGTTGCTTCAGATTCGCAATCATCCGGTGAGCGAAGTGCGCTTTACCGAACTGTTTCACGTTCTGTATACCTATTATGAAGAACATCCGGTGGTATATTCAAAACCCTTTGACGGGATGATCGAACTGGTCAGTGGATTGCAGGATACTTATCAACTGGGAGTCATCTCCAACAAAGACCATGAGCTTACTCAACGGATCGTGTCCGAATTGGCAGGGGACATCTCGTGGAGCGTTGTTCGGGGGATGGACGATGAATACCCCAGAAAGCCCGATGTCGGCGCATTCACTCCTTTTGTAAAAAAGATGGATCTTGGGCTTGAAGAAATGTTGCTCATCGGTGACAGTGAAGTTGACTATCAAAGTGCAAGAGGGGCGAACATGGATGTGATTCTTGTTTCGTGGGGCTTCAGACCGCGCGAAGCTCTTGTTGCTCTTGAAGGATCTCGTGTTGTTGATTCGGTTGAAGAACTGAAGGAGGCGATTTATGCGTTACAATGAAAAGGACTTGAGACAAAAAGCGACTCTCTACCTTGAAGTAGAAACCGAAGAAGCGTTTCGAACCGAAATAGAAGCGGAGTTGGAAAACGATCAGTGGGCGGAGCTCTATGAGCGCTTCTATACGACCCTTTCATTTGGAACCGCCGGAATTCGGGGCTTGCTCGGTGGAGGGACCAACCGGATGAATACGTTCATGGTCCGCAAAGTCACCCAAGGGCTCGCTGATTACCTGAAAACCCAATCGGATCATCCTTCGGTGGTGATCGGCTATGACAGCCGGCACTACAGTGACGTGTTTGCCAAAGAAGCGGCTCTGGTCCTAGCGGCGAACGGCATCTCGGTCTATCTCTTCCCGGAGCTGAGGCCGGTGCCAATGATCAGTTACGCGGTGCGAAACCTCAAAACCACAGCCGGGATCGCGATTACCGCCAGCCATAATCCCTCCGCCTACAATGGTTTTAAAGCATACTGGCGCGACGGTGCTCAAGTAACTCCTCCGCACGATTTCCAAATCGCCGACCGGGCGAATGCGATATTGCCGAAACAGATTCGAACGATCACCGAGGAAAAAGCCCGCTCAAACGGCTTGCTTGTTCGTGTTCCGGATAAGGTGGAAGAAAGTTACTACAACGAGGTCATCGCTTCGCTTCGCAACACGGATATTATCAAGAAGAGCAGGACACTTGTCGCGTACACTCCCTTGCATGGCACAGGCCTCGGACCGGTCACTCATCTTTTCGATGTGCTGGGGATCGAGTATGTCACCGTCAAGGAACAGGAACGACCGGATGGATCGTTTCCGACGGTGAAGCTGCCCAACCCCGAAGATCATGAAGCGATGGCGTTGGTGTTGCGTCTTGCCAAAAAGAAGGGAGCGGACATTGTTCTGGGTACCGATCCGGATGCCGATCGCCTCGGAATAGCCATTCCGCTGAGCGATGAAAAGAAACAGTATCGGCTATTGACGGGAAATCAGATTGCAACCCTTCTTGCGGACTATCTGATGATGGCCACCGAGCACCGGACGAAACAACCGGTCGTGGTGAAGTCCATCGTCACCACGGATCTGGTGAAAGCGATCGTCGAAAAGCGGGGCGGGGTCTGCAAGGATGTGTTGACCGGATTCAAGTATATCGCCAATGAGATGGCGCTCCTTGAAGGACCGAAAGGGGATGAGCAGTACTTCCTCTTCGGCTGTGAAGAAAGCTACGGATTCTTGACGATCAACGTCGTCCGAGATAAAGATGCGGTTTCCACCGCCTTGGTCGCCGTTGAAATGCTCAGTTACTGGAAAGATCGGGGTAAAACGCTGATCGATCGTCTTGGCGAGATCTATCAGGAGTTCGGGTATTATACGGAGCGAGTCATCTCCGTTGATTTTGAAGGCGCTGCAGGACAGGAAAAGATGGTTCAAGTCATGCAATCATTCCGCCAGCGGACCGTGGGCGAAGAGCTTGTCGGGCGCAAGATCGTAAAGATCGAGGACTTGCTGAACCCTCAGGAGGGCGGGCTTCCTCCGAGCGATGTGGTGATCTTCCATCTTGAAGGCGGTGAGCGAGTGATCGTGCGACCCAGCGGAACCGAACCGAAGATCAAGTATTATCTCTTCTTTTCCACTGAAGCGGCGAACCGCGAAGCGTTCGAGGCGCATCTGGAGAGTCGGGTCAAGGAGATGAAGGAGGGACTCCTGTGATCGAGTGCTATACGTTCGTCCGATATAATAAACCGGTATTGACCTTGACCCCTTTTCTTCAAGAAGGGCATGATCTTCTCGGAGAGCAGGTGGTGATGTACGCCAGCGGGATGTTGAACGCTCAACAAAAAGATCAGGCGACCTTTTCCCTCTTCAGCCAGATCGACTTCGCCGTCGACCGATGGATTCAGGACAAACGGTATGTACCCCGTCTCTTGTTCAGCGCGCTCGCCTTCATGCTGAGTTATCTCTTCTTCTCGCTGGTCGTCCGCGATCCGCTTCCGATGATCGATGAACTCCTCATCTCCAGCGGTCTGGCGATCTTTGTATGGGTTTCCCTCTCTCGCCGAGATACCCGCTCGATCTTGGCCCAGGAAAACCGTCAGCGGCTGAAGATGATCGGTGGCAAAAGAAGTGAACAAATCCAAGAGAACCTTTTCTCGATCGAAGAGTATCTTGATACGTGTGCCAAAACCGATGTCAGGGAGCTTGCCGGACAGCTCGTCGAGGGAACCATCCCACGGTGGACGAACACGCTTGATGGAAGCGAGCGGATCCATCTCCGCACGCTTCTCGATCGATACCTTGCAGTGTATGAAAAACCGACCGCCCGTTGGGTTCAGCGTCTGGATCGATCGAGAAAGAAAGATCTCGGCACGAAACTCTATATTCAAGGTTCCGAGGGCTCGGTGGATCTCAGTCTGCTCGCTCTGAGGTGCGCGCTGAAGCAAAGCGAGGAATAAAGCTCCTTAGGGGGTATGGGCCTCCCTTTTCTGTGCATCCTCTTCTGCTATCTTGCATATTCGCTTAGCCCCCTCTTTGAGTATCAGTACCTCGCGGGGTGTCTCCTCTTGAGCTCATTGTGCCTCTTGCTCAAATGGGGTTCCTATAAACGGTACGCCCTGTGTTCCTGTTCGCTCATCATCTTTCTGCTCTACCTGCTTTTTAGCCGGGCGGTTCATCATACCCGCTTCGTCTGCGGCTTCGAAACGAAGCGGATCGCCTGTCTGGAAGGTATTCTGCTGGAAGATTCGCTTTTGACCAGGAGCGAGAACCGGCTGCTTCGAATCAAGGTGGCGTGGTGCGAAGATGGAGAGGGATCGGGAGCTTCCGCATCCGGGGTGTGCAGCGCTCTTGTTCCAAGCGATGATATGCTCTTCGCTTCTTCGAACATCGAGGTGGTTGGCTCGTTCCATGAAGAATCTTCACTCTTCATCGCCAAAGACCTTCAAGTGCTCGATCTTCCCTTGTTCGCTCGATGGCGGCGTTCCTGTATGGAGTGGGTGGAACGGCGGCTTGAGAGCTCGGTCGTCGATGAAAAGGCTCGCTCACTCGCATTCATGCTCCTTCTCGGTCAAAGCGACAGCAGCGCGTTTCCCCTCAAGGAATTGGCTGAGCGATCGGGTCTTTCCCATCTGCTTGCTCTTTCAGGGATGCATCTTTCAGTGTTTCTGGGTCTCAGTACGGCGTTTTGTTCCTTTTTTCTTGGTCCCTGCCGGGCGAAGCGAGCAGGAATGGTTCTTCCTTTCCTGTTTGTTCTCATCGCCGGTCCCAAACCCTCCTTGATTCGGGCGTTGAGTCTGGCCTTCTGTTCGCTGATTCCTTTCGGTTCCCACGGCAGACTCCATTCCTATCTGCTTGCTCTTTTCTTGCAGCTTCTTTGTTTCCCATACAGCGTAGGTTCGCTGGCGTTTCTTCTCAGCTGGGTGGCGTATACGATGATCTTCATCGCCCCGATGCTTCCTTCGTTTCCATGGAAAACCGGGACGTTGGCGGTGCTGGCGATAGCTCCCGCTATGCTCCTCCTCGATGGAAGCTGGAACGCCGGAGGAATCTTCATGACGCCGATCGCCGGATTGTTGATCAATCTGTCGATGATTTGTTCCCTGCTGGTGCTGATTGCGGGTTCACCCATGGCTTGGACGCTTCTGTGGTGCGAAAAGCTCCTCCATGATCTGCTTCGTCGGTCCGCCTCTTCAAACCTCGTCTTCGGATGGACGGGATACCTGATCGCTCTGGGTTTCGTGTTGACCCTCTTCTTCGCTCTCATCTATGCTAAAAGAAACCTCATGAAGCAGGAGACCTATGAGCTGGAACTTTCCCTACGATTCACCCAACGCGATTACAACCCTCTTGGAGAAGGAGGGGCTGGCGATGAGCAGGAAGTTTGGACAAAACTTTCTCATCTCGAATTCGAGCCGGACGAGGATCGTCGATCTGCTCGATGTGCAGGCGGGGGAGAACGTATGGGAAGTGGGGCCGGGGATTGGAGCGATTACCGCCATCCTTCTTGAGCGGGGGGCGCTCCTTACCGCCTTTGAACTGGATCACGGGTTTTGCCGAATCCTGCGCACTCGGGCGTTCGGTGACGAGCCCGGTTTTACCCTCATCGAAGGAGATGCTCTCAAGACCCTTTTTACGGCCCTCAAAGAAAGAGACGCCCCCCGGTATCTGTGCGGAAACCTTCCCTATAACGTAGGCTCGGCCCTGGTCGCTCGACTTCTTGAAGGAGATAGCCGGCCCGAGCGGATGGTCTTTACCGTGCAAAAGGAAGTAGCACAGCGGATATGCGCCAAGGAAGGGTCGAAAGACTGGTCTTCCTTCTCGCTGCTCGCCCAGGCGGACTATGATGTCGAGATCGGATTCGATATTCCCCCCGGTTCCTTCTATCCGCCGCCGAAGGTGCACTCGTCGGTGGTCGTCTTTCAGCTTCGAAAGGCGAGTCGGATTCCAAAGACGGATCGCTTTGCGTTCTACCTCTTGGTGCGCGAGCTCTTTGGCCAGCGGCGCAAAACGCTCCGGAACAATCTGCTTCAATCGAAAGTGGGAGCTCGAATCGCCAAGGAGGGAGTCGATAGACTCCTGCTCCTAAGCGAAATAGATCCTTCCAGACGGCCTGAGACGTTGATATGGGAGGATATCCTCTCCCTCAGTGCACATCTGAGCTCGATTCCAGCCATCCATAGCGAAGGAACATCACCAAGCCGATGATTCCCCTCAACAACAGGTCCGAAGCCATGCTGATCCAAATCCCCACCAAGCCGAGGGACGTGCAGCGGACCATGAAGAGCGCCAAGGGCAGCCTCACAACCCACATCCCGGCGATCGAGATGTAGAAGGGGCGGCGGGTATCCCCTGAACCACGGAATACGCCAAACACCAGCATCGAGAGCCCGAACGCCGGCTCGACGAACGCTTCGATCCGCAAGATCGTGGTTCCCAAGGCGATGACATTCTGATCGCGGGTGAAGAACCCCATCAGGAAGGGAGCGGTGAAATAGAGCACCACACCCATCGTGGTCATCAAGACCGTTCCCAGAAGGGTCGTCACATTTCCGAATCGCTTGGCCAGTGCCTTGTCTCCTCGACCGAGCGATTGGGCGACGAGGGTGGTCGCCGCGGTGGAGACCCCGCTGGCGGGAAGGTAGGTCATCGCTTCAGCGGTGTTCGCCAGGAAGTGCGCCGCCAGTGCGGTCGTTCCCAGCGACCCGACGATTTTGGTCAAGACGATCTGTCCGAAGGAGAGGGTGGAGCGCTCAAGAGCCACGGGCAGACCGAGGCGGAACGCATTGGCTTGAATCTCTTTGTTCAGAGCGAACGATTGATTCAGTTCCAGCTGAATGGCGGAAGATTTCGTCAGCCAGATGATGAAGAGGAGAATCGCAGTGATCGTTACCGCCAAGCTGGTCGCGATCGCCGCCCCCTTCACTCCCATGTCCAGGCCATGAATCGTGATCGGGCCGAGATTCACTTCACCGAAGATGAGGAACGTATTGAGGATGATGTTCAACACGTTGTTGAAGGTATTCAGAACGAGCGGGGTCCGCGTATCACCGCTTAGCCGCATCAACGAGCTGATCGTGATCATCAGGAGATTGGGAAGGTACGCCAAGGCGATGACCGTGTAATAGTCGCGGGCGAGCGCTTGAACATGCTCTTCGGCTCCGATCCACGCAGGCAGCGCTTGGGCGATGAGGGCGAATGAAACCGAAAGAATCGCTCCGAAGATCAAGGCCATCACCAGCGCTTGGCGAGAAATCATTTTCGCCCGCTCGAATCGGCGGGCTCCGATATTCCGCGCCATCAAGACTGCATAGCCGATCGCGAATGCGTTCATCCATCCGTTGACGAGCCAGATCGTCGAGGTGGGGACGCTGACCGCGGCGGTGGCAGCGGCTCCCAAGGAGCCGACCATCGCCGAGTCGACATATGTAACGGAGACCTGAAGGACCTGTTCCAAGATAGCCGGCCATGCAAGGGTCCAAATGATCAGGCCAATCGATTTGTCCTGATCGAGCAGTCCTTCGGTCATATGCTCTTACTTTGCAGCTTGAGCAAGAGTGATGGCGCTGGTTACGACGATGTCCTCAACGGAACAGCCTCGGGAAAGGTCGCTGATGGGTTTGGCGAATCCCTGAAGAATCGGGCCATATGCCTCCGCACCCGCCAAGCGCTGAACAAGCTTGTAGCCGATGTTGCCCGACTGGAGATCGGGGAAGATCAAGGTGTTCGCCTTTCCGGCGACCTTGGAGTTCGGCGCTTTGGATGCGGCGACGGAGGGGACGATCGCAGCGTCGAGCTGCAGTTCGCCTTCAATCGCCAAGGAAGGGTTCTTCTTGCGAACGATCTTCGTCGCTTCGGTGACTTTTTCAACCAGGTCACCGCTTGCCGAGCCGAGGGTGGAGTAGCTGAGCATACCGACTTTCGGCTCCACACCCAGGAAGGTGGAACAGCTTGTCGCTGAAGCCAATGCGATTTCGGCAAGCTGCTCTGCCGTCGGATTGGGAATCGTTGCACAGTCGGCAAAGATGAACGAGCCGTCGGCGCCATATTCCTTTTTGTCGGTGGCCATCACGAAGCATGAGGAAGCGAAGCTGATGCCGGGGGCGGTTTTGATGATATTGAACGCAGCCACAAGCACCGCCGCGGTGGTGTTCTCCGCTCCGGCGACCATCGCATCTCCTGCTCCGAGACGAACCATCATCGCTCCGAACCGAAGAGGATTGGCGATATCTTCAAAAGCCTGCTCTTCGGTCATTCCCTTGTGCTTGCGCAGTTCGTAGAACTCCGTCGCGTACTTCTTGCGCTGATCGCTTTTGATGGGATCGACGAGCGTCAGTCCTTTCAGCGAGGTGGAGGATGCGCTTGCCGCCGCTTCGATTTCCGCTTTGGATCCGATGAGGATCACTTCGCTGGCCAAGCGTTCATCGGCGATGATTCGAGCGGCCTTGATCGTTCGTTCTTCACTTCCTTCCGCCAGGACAAGCCGTTTCTGAGCAGCTCTGGCCTGAGCCTTCATCTTCTCTGCAAATAACATAATCCATGCTCCTAAGAATGTGGTATCGATGCCCGATCAGTGTACCACGTCCGGCAATCTTGGAGAAGACTCACGAATTCTGTACAATACCGTTCATGAGCAGAAAAAATCAGGTTGGAGTATATGGCCTTGGGCGTTTTGGACTCTTCTGGGCGACCCGTCTTGCCGAGAAGGGGTTTGACGTTGTCGGATGCAGCCGTCGGGCTGCGGATCCGCCGCCGGGCGTCCGCCAAGTGAGCGTCGAAGAGGTTTTGGATTCTCCGACCATCTTTTATTGTGTCTCGATAAGCTCGTTCGAAGAAGTCCTTGCGGCGAGCTTGCCCTATCTGAAGGAAGGGGCGGTCGTCATGGATACGTGTTCGGTTAAACTGTATCCCGCTCGTGTGATGAAGCGCCTGCTTCCTCCGACGATTCAAGCGATCGCGACCCACCCGATGTTCGGTCCCGATTCGGGAAGGGATGGACTGGAGGGCTTGCCCTTTGTCATGGACAATATCAGTGCTCGGGAAGAGACCTTCCGATGGTGGATTGATGAGTTCACGTCGTGGAAGATGGATGTGCTTATGATGAGCTGCGATCAGCACGATCGTGAAGCGGCGTGGAGCCAGGGAATCACCCACTTCATCGGGCGGACGCTTGCCGAGCTGAATCTGGGTTCGACCCGCTTGGCGACCAAAGGGTACCAGACCCTCATGGGGGTGGTGGAGCAGACGTGCAACGACCCGCTCCAGCTGTTCTATGATCTGCAGCGCTATAATCCGTACACCAAGCAGATGCGGATGGGCTTGCGCGGAGCGCTGGTAACGACGATGGAAGCCCTGAAGGAGCAGGAGGATATCCTTTGAGGGTTTGCGTCTATACCTTGGGATGCCGGCTGAATCAATGCGAAAGTGAAGCGCTCGCCGACTCCTTCGCCCAGGAAGGGTTTGAGATCGTCGGAGAAAACGATGGCGCCGATCTCTATATCGTCAATACCTGTACCGTTACTTCGAAAGCGGAGCAGAAAGCCAGACGGATGATTCGCCGATTCGCTCAAAGCGCACCGACGCTGGTCACCGGCTGCTATGCCCAAGTGAACCGAGAGGAGCTTGAGGATCTCGGCAAGGACATGTTGATCGTCCCCCTCGACAGGAAAGCCCGGCTCTTGCAGCTGGCGGCCCACCTTCGAACCGCGATGGAAAGTTCGCTTTCCCTCTTCGACGGGATGAAGAGCTTCACCGGTGAAGACGCGACGGTCTTCGATTATGATGCCGCCGCGTTTTCCTATCACAGCCGGGCGTACTTGAAAATCCAGGACGGGTGTGATAACAGCTGCGCATATTGTCGGGTGCATGTCGCCCGCGGCAAAGCTCAAAGCCTGGATCGGGCGATCGTCATCAAGCGGGCGAAAGCTCTGGAAGCGGCGGGCTTCAACGAGATCATGCTCACCGGGGTCAACCTTACGATGTACGATCATCGGAATGAAGGTCTTGGCGGGTTGTTGGAAGCTCTTCTCGGCGAACTCGGAGATATTCGAATCCGTCTTTCTTCGATGGAGCCCGATCATATCGACGAACGCCTTCTCAGGGTGTTGGAAGATTCAAGGATGCAGCCGCATTTTCACATTCCAGTGCAAAGCGGATCGGATCCGGTCTTGCGACGGGCGGATCGGAAGTACACGATTGCCGAGTTGACCTCGATCCTCAATCGTCTGAAAGCCATCAAAGATGACCCCTTTTTAGCCGCGGACGTGATTACCGGTCTTCCGAGCGAAGGCGAGCGGGAGTTTGAAGAAACATATGCGTTCCTCAAGGGAATGGGCTTCAGCGCCCTCCACGTCTTTCCCTTTTCGCCTCGGCCCGGCACTCCGTTCTTCAAAGCGAAAGACCGGGTGCCGGAATCTATTCGGGATGAGCGGGCGAAGATCCTCAGAACGTTGAGCACGGAGCTCAATGATGCGTACCTTCGCCGCCAAGAGGGAAAAAAAGGTGAGGCGATCGTCCTGGACCGGAAAGGCGGTTCATGGTATGGAGTGACGGGCAACTACGTGGATGTAAGGGTCGTGAACGCACCGCTCTTTGCCAAGCGGGGAATGCTCCTTGGGGGAGTGTTCGGGGGCAGGAGCGATCGCTTCATGGAATTCATCAGCGGTCATCAGTGAGAGTTCCTGATCTCCCGTTTGCGAATCTCCGGCTCACCGATCGTCACGAGCGTATTGGGGGCGACCGATTCCTTGATCCACACGTTCGATCCGATCGTCGTTCCCCGTCCGATTGTAATGTCTCCGAGAATCGTGGCATTGGCGTAGATCGTTACATCGTCCTCGATCGTCGGATGGCGCTTCGCCCCCTTGATCAGAGCCCCGCATGCATCGCGCGGAAAGGAAAGCGCGCCGAGGGTCACCCCTTGGTAGATCTTCACGTTGCTCCCGATGACCGCCGTTTCGCCGATGACCGTTCCCGTGCCGTGGTCGATGAAGAAGGAGGAGCCGATCTTCGCTCCCGGGTGAATGTCGATTCCCGTCTGCGCGTGCGCGTATTCACCCATCATCCGCGGTATGATCGGGACGTTGAGGCGATACAGTTCATGAGCGACTCGGTGAACCGTCAAGCTTTTCATGCAAGGGTAGGAGAGAATGACCTCCCGGATATTCCGGGCGGCCGGGTCACCTTCATAGGCGGCTTGGGCATCGGCTTTCAGGTTGAGTCGGATCGCCGGGAAGTGAGAAGCGACGCTGCGGACCGCCCGGTCGCTTTTTTCCTCCGCCGCTTCAGAACCGAGCGATTCATCGTCATAGCGAAAGGCGAGGTACAGCTGGCTTTTGAGGTGGCTGGTGACCACGCTCATCCGATAGGCCAGATATTCCTCCAGATTCATCCGAGCCTGTTCGCGTCCGCATCGTCCCGGGAAGAAGAGTTCAAGCAATTCGTCACAGAGCCGGCCGATGATTTCCATTCGCGGCAGAGGCTTCAGGCCGTGAAAGCTCGCCTTGCCGGCGATCCGGTCAAACGTCTTCAGAAATGAAGGAATAAACACCGTCGAATCAAACGGATGGTCTTTGCATGGTTCCATGCCCAACAGCTTACGGGTTCTCGCTCCCTTTAGGCAAGAAGGGAGCGCACTCGATTTGAAAATCGACGACTGAGGGCGATCGCCAAGCCAAGCTTTATCCCGTCTCCGATGAGAAAGGGAAGCACCCCCACCACAATCGCTTGAGCAAGGGAGATTGAAAGAATATATGCAAGCATCAATACTCCCCCGAGATAGATCACGATTGTCGCCAATAAGCCGAAGAGAATCATCTTCCAGACCCGCTCCGAACCGCCGAAGCTGGCGATCAGCGCAGCCGGAAGCAGCGCAAGGAGATACCCTCCGGTCGGCCCGAACAGCAGGGCGAAGCCTCCGCCGCCGCTGAAGACCGGCAGGCCGATCGCACCGAGGAGAAGATAGATGCCGACGCTCATTAGGGCGATCGCCGGTCCTCCCATGTACCCGGCCATCAATGCGAAGAGGGTTTGCAGGGTGAGGGGAACCGGCGGAAGCGGAATCCGGATGAAGGATCCGACGATGATGAGGGCGGTAAAGAAAGCGATCAAAAGAATCCGTCGTTCACTCATGGCGCGACGATAGCATAAAGACCGGCAGGTTGTAAACCTCATTCAGGTTGACAATAGGAAAGCCTTTTTTTATGCTCATCGTATGAGTAGAAAGAGTGAAGTGCTTGTCCGCCTTCAACAAGCTTTGGAACCTATCTCGGGGGAAGAGATCGCTTCCGATCTGTCAATCTCCCGAGCCGGGGTATGGAAAGCGATCGAAGCGCTGAGGAAGGATGGATATCTGATTGAAGGCGTTCCCAACCAGGGCTATCGCCTTTCTTCAGTTCAGCCGCTGCTCGACCGATCGAAGCTTTCGTCGCTCCTGCCTTCCTATCGGATTGAAGGAGTCGATGCGATCGACTCGACCAACAGCGAGCTGAAACGGCGAAATCCCAAAACAAAGACGCTCCTCTTCGCCAACACGCAAAGCGGCGGACGGGGAAGGCTCGGCCGATCGTTTTTCTCTCCCCGTGGAGGACTGTATTTCAGCTTGGCTCTTCCCCTTCAGCTGAACATCGATTCCGCTCTGCTCATCACTTCCGTCGCGGCGGTAGCCGTCTCTGAGGCATTGAGTGAAATTGCGGGCATCGAGACCTCGATCAAATGGGTGAACGATCTGTACATGGGGGACAAGAAACTCTGCGGCATCCTCACCGAAGGAATCATTTCGATGGAAACGAAAACGCTGGCGACGGCGATCATCGGCATCGGGATAAACCTCCATCTCCCGATCGATCGATTTCCCTCCGATTTGCAAACGATCGTTGCAAGCGCCTTTGACAGCGAACGACCGCTGCCGATCGACCCTCATCTTCTTGTTTGCCGGATCGCTGCCGATATCGAGAAACGGATCGAAGCGTTTCCCGATCGCTCTTTCCTGGAAATCTACAGAAAAAGAAGCAATCTCATCGGAAAAGCCGTCCGGGTTCATCAAGGGTCTTGCTCTTATCAAGCTCAGGTTCTTGGAATTGATGATGATGCCCATCTGCTCATCGTCGATGAAACGGGAAAAACTCACAGCCTTTCGAGTGGAGAAGTCAGTATTCGCCTTGAAGGGTAGGGAGCCTTTATTGTAGGATGCTCCCAGAAGGAAGAAATGATGCTCAGAGCAATACGTGCGAGCTGGAAAGCTCGCATAGAAGAAGAATTACAGAAGATCGCTGAAACGAACGGAAAGGTCACCCTTCCCGAGCTGATAGTTCAAACGCCACCCAAAGTCGAACTCGGGGATATTGCGTTTCCCCTCTTCGCCCAGGCGAAGATCTTGGGGATGAGCCCGCCGGCGCTCGCAAATGAGCTGAAGAACCGCCTCAATACCCATGAACTCCTCGTCTCCGGTCCGTACCTCAACGTACGCATCGATATGAGCGCTCTTGCGCTCGATCTGGCCAAGGCGATCAGGGAGGAAGGCGATGCCTATGGGCACAACAAGACGCTGGCCGGAAAGCGGGTGATGGTCGAGTTCAGCTGTCCAAACACGAACAAACCGCTCCACTTGGGGCATTTGCGCAACGATTCGATCGGCGAGTCGATCTCGGCGATTCTCAAAGCGAACGGAGCGGAGGTCCGGAAGGTCAACCTGATCAACAACCGCGGGGTGCACATCTGCAAATCGATGCTTGCGTACCGGAAGTTCGGCAACGGGGAAACTCCTCAGTCCACCGGAAGGAAGGGCGACCACTTCGTTGGAGACTACTACGTCCTCTATAACCGGAAGGTTGAAGAAGATCCTTCATTGGAGCAGCAAGCCCAGGCGATGCTCAAAGCATGGGAGGATGGGGATGAAGAGGTCGTCGCTCTCTGGGAGAAGATGAACAGCTGGACGTTGGAAGGCTTGGCCCAAAGCTATGAGCGGATGAGGGTGAGCTTCGATCATTACTACTATGAATCGGAAACCTATCGCTACGGCAAAGACGAGGTGCTCAAAGGAGTGGAGCAGGGAGTCTTCTATCGCGAAGCGGACAACTCGGTATGGGTGGACTTGGAAGCGATCGGCTTGGATAAGAAAGTGCTTCTTCGCAGCGACGGCACTTCCCTGTACATGACTCAGGATCTGGGGACCGCGATCCGGCGAAATGAGGACTGGCCTTTCGACTCGATGATCTATGTGGTCGCCAGCGAGCAGCAGTACCATTTCAAAGTCCTCTTTTATACCCTCGGCCTGCTTGGTTATCCGTGGGCGAAGGATCTTCACCACCTCTCCTATGGGATGGTGAATCTGCCCGATGGGAAGATGAAGAGCCGGGAGGGCAAGGTGGTCGACGGGGATGATCTGGTCGAAGAGCTTACCCGCTTGGCAAAAGAGGAGATTATCTCCAAGGAACGGGAAGACCTTGTCGGCGATCTCGAAGAGACAAGTCTTTCGATCGCCCTCGGAGCGTTGAACTACTACCTGCTGCAGGTTTCTCCGACAAAGGATATGATATTCAATCCGGCCGAATCGATCTCTTTCAACGGAAACACCGGTCCCTATCTCCAATACATGGGTGCCCGAATCAGCAGCATGCTCGCCAAGTATGAGAAAGAGATTCCTGTTTCTTTCGACGCGGGCGTCCTCACCTTGGAGGATGAACGCTCCCTGGTGCGCCAGCTCGCCCTCTTCGGCGAAGTGGTCGAGCGCGCCGCGGAAGGATATGATCCCTCACAGATCACCGCCTATCTCTATGAACTGAGCAAGACGTTCAGCAGATGGTACCATGATAATCCGGTGCTCAAGGCGCCCACGCCGGCGCTTGTGGAAGCGCGGGTGGTTCTTGCTTCGAACGTCCTTCAGGTGCTGAAAAACGCGTTCGCTCTGGTCGGAATCCCCTTTCTCGCCGCTATGTAGGGACATAGTGGTTACAGAAGCGGCGAATGAATCGCTCGGCTTGGTAGCGGATATCTTCATCGGTAAGGAGTGTCCGGACCAGGTGTCGGGCGATCGTCGCACTGAATGTTTCGATCGCCAATTCAAGATCGTCGATCCGCATCTTTCTCCGCTCATCAAGATGTTCGATGAGCACGGAGCTTTGAGCGATGAGCATCTCATCAAGGGTTTGCTTGATCGTTCGCGCGTGCTCATCCGTCCATGATTCCTGTTCGACGATCCGGTAAAAGGAGTAGAGCGGCTCGGTCTCATAGAGCTCGCTCCAGTGAGCGAGGGCTCGAAGAAGCACCTCTTCGGCGCTTCCCTCCAGATCGATCGTCCCCATCCGCTTGATCGCCAAGCGGTGGCAATAGGCGAACATCTCTTCGATCAGATCGGCTCGGCCGGCAAAGTGGTGGAAGATCGTCGCTTTGCTGATTCCATTTTCACTTGCCAGCCGGCTTAGACTGACATTACCGAGTCCTTGTTCACTGGCCAGGGTGAGCATGCTGAGAATCAATTGTTCCTTCATAGCTGTATACTAACCGACCGATCGGTAGGGAATCAAGAGACTTTTCTTTAGAAATACAAGAGTTATTTCAATAAGTACTTGCATTTTTAATTGTAAGTATGGTACATAGAAGGTCGAACAATTACTGTCAAGGAAGAAAGCGAAATGTACGCACTTGTAGAAATTCTGGGAAAGCAGTACAAAGCGATCGAAGGCGAGACGGTCCAGGTTGATTATATCAGCAAGCAGGAAGTCGGCAGCGCCATTGAGTACGCAACCGTGCTTGCAGTCGTTGACGACAAGAATGCCCGCTTTGGAACTCCGTATGTTGAAAACGCGAAAGTCAAGGTGACCCTCGTTGAAAACATCAAAGGAGACAAGATCAAGGTATTCAAGAAAAAGCGCCGAAAGGGTTATCGCCGGACTCAGGGACACCGTCAGCGGTATTCCCTCGTGACGATCGATAAGATCATTGCATAAGGAGGACTGAAGATGGCATCAAAGAAAGGTGGCGGTTCAACCCGCAACGGACGCGACAGCAAAGCGAAGCGTCTTGGTGTAAAGCGCTATGGCGGTCAGTTGGTCAAAGCCGGCGAAGTCCTCGTACGCCAACGAGGAACAAAGTTCCACCCCGGTGAGAATGTCGGCTGCGGCTCCGACTATACCCTATTTGCGAAGGAGGCGGGGCACGTCCTCTTTCACAGCAGGCGCAACAGAAGATATATAAGCATCGTAACGGAGTAAGGTTCGTACGAGGACCTCTGGATGATTGGATTTTCCGACGAAACATATATCGACGTTGCCTCCGGAGACGGAGGCAACGGTGCTGTATCCTTCCGCCGTGAAAAATTCGTTCCTCGGGGAGGACCCGATGGGGGTGATGGTGGGCGAGGCGGCGATGTGGTGTTTGTCGTCTCCCACAATCTTAGAACGCTCGCTCACTTGAAACGACAACGCTCCTTCCGGGCGGAACGGGGTCAAAACGGGTCATCCGCCCGTAAATACGGACGAGACGGCATGGATGTCGTCATTCCCGTTCCTCCGGGAACGATTCTCAAGGATCCCGAAAGCGGTGAAGTGCTCGTGGATCTGACGGACCATGAGCGATACGTCTTTCTCAGAGGCGGACGGGGCGGGCGGGGCAACTGGCACTTCCGTTCTTCCACCAACCAGGCTCCCCGATATGCCCAACCGGGAGAGAAGGGCGTGGCGCTCCGAATCGGGGTTGAACTCCTGATCATCGCCGATATCGGTTTTGTCGGCTTTCCGAACGCCGGAAAATCCAGTCTTCTCAATACTCTCACCAACGCCCGCAGCGCAGTTGCCGATTACCCCTTCACGACAAAAATTCCTCACCTTGGAATGATGCGCCACCATGAGCGTGATATCGTGCTGGCGGATATTCCCGGTCTCATCGAAGGAGCGAGCGACGGCTCGGGGATGGGAATCAAGTTTCTCAAGCACATCAGCCGAACCCTCGGGCTCGCCTACTTGATCGACCTCAGTGACGGTCGGTATCTCACCGCCTTCGATACCCTCACCGAAGAGCTGCGGGCGTATGATTCGGAGCTCATTGGAAAAGAACGGGTCATCATCGGCACCAAGATCGACGAGGAAGGGACGGATGTACGCTTGGCCGAATTGAAAGCGAAATATCCCGAAGAAACGGTCATCGGCCTGTGCGTCTATTTCAACCAGGGAGTCGATGAGGTAAAAGAAGCGTTTTATCAAATCGTCGAACGCGTCGACCCCACAACAGTTGAAGATAAAGGATTCCAGACGGAGCCGGATACGAACGCTCATTATGAAATGGAGAAAGCGCCGTGGGAAGAGTGATGGAAACCGCAATGGTCGGCGGATCGTTCGATCCGATTCACCGCGGCCACTTACACCTCATCCACACCGTGGCTCTCCGTTCGCCCTATCGACGCTTCATTTTGGTGCCGGTGAGTCAAAACCACTTCAAGCCGGACGCCGATCCCGCCCCGGGGAGCGATCGGCTGGCGATGGCCAACCTTGCAGTCGAAGCATACCCGGAGATCTATCCAAATGACCCTAAGCTGGAATTCGTCGTAGATGATTGTGAACTGCGACGAAAAGGTCCCTCATACACCTACGATACCGTCAAGGAACTCTACCTGAAGTATTCAATCAAAGGGCGACTCGGATTGTTGCTCGGCGATGATCTGCTCGGTCAGTTGAAACAATGGCATCGATACGATGAGTTGAAAGAGCTTGTTCGCTTCATCGTCATTCGACGCGAAGGTACGGTGGTCGAATTTGACGATTTCGCCGCTGACCTCTTTTACTTAGACAATCCGACTGTTGATGAAAGTTCGACGATCATCCGCGCAGCTCTTAAGAAGCTGGGTACGGATGAACTGCTTGATCCAGCTGTCGAAAACCTGATGACGGCCAATGTCGCTTCCTATGTCCAGACCCATCGACTCTACCGCGCTTAAAGCGTACCTCTCGCCCAAACGCCTTGCGCATGCGCTCGCGGTAACAGACTTGTCTCACCATTTCAACGAGCACTACCAACTTAACCTTGCCGAGGACGATCTTACTATAGTCGGTCTTGGTCATGATATCGCCAGATCGTGGAACGAGGAGCGGTTGCGCGCCTATATCGGAAAGAATGAAATTACCCTGTATCCGGGCGAAGAAGCGGTCGTCGATCTGCTTCACGCTCCGGTCGGTGCTCATCTTTTGAAAACGATGGGCTGCAACGAGGATGTGGTTCGGGCGGTTCGCTACCACACCCTCGGGAGCATCGAGATGGGAACACTCGGCTTCGTCCTGTTCGCAAGCGATTATCTCGACCCCAACCGGACGTTCTTATCGCAAGAGGATCGAGAGCTGCTTCTTGAGGAATCGACGATCGAAGATCTGGTGTTTAGGATTTTGGAACGAAACGTCCGCTATCTGGATGCTGAAGGAAAGCACATCTTTGAACCGACCAGAGAGCTGCTCGCTCTGTTGGAGGGACGATGAGAAGAGCGGTCATTGTCTTCGCCGTTTCCTTGTTCCTGCTCTTGTTCAGCGGATGCTGCGCCGGCTCAAGGGAGATCACCCGGTATGAAAGTGAAACTTTCAATGCGTACGTCTGGGTTGAAGGACGTGATCTTGCGGTGGTATTGGTCGATCGCACCCTTGTGGTTCCGACGAAACGGACGGTAGTGCCGGATTCCGATGCTCTCGCTCAAGTCGGCAACATCCTTCAAACGCTTGCCGAGGTTTCCGAAAGCCCCGATCCGATCTCTGCGCTGATCGAGAGCAGGAAAGCCTTGAGAAAATCGCCCCTGGTCGATACACTGGCCGTGATAGGCGAAGATTCGCGCATCGCCGCCCGCCTGAGGCGGATCGACACGACGACCTTCCTCGATCTTCGAGGAATACCGATCGAAGAAGATGTATTGGATGTATATCTTTCCGATGTTCGCACCTATCAGATGAGGAGAAAAACTACACAATGAATGAACGAACCCTAAGCGATGCTCAAGCAATTGTTTCGTATCTTGAAGACCGCCGCTGCAGTGATGTCCATATGATCGACCTTGAGGGTCGAGCCTCTTGGACCGATTGCTTCATCATCGCCACGGTCAACAGCGTCGGACACCTGAGGGGAGTCGTGCACAATATCTGGGATCTCCTCAATGAACGGAGTATCGTTGTTGCAAACCGCCAAAAGAAGCCCGTCGGAGACGGCTGGGAACTGATCGACTGCGGAGATATCATCGTTCATCTGATGAGCGAGGAGCTCAGGGAGTTCTACGCCCTTGAAAGGTTATGGCGGGATCTTTAAATGACCTGGATATGTTTCCATTTTCCCCGGGCAAACCGCCGGATGAAGGCGATCGAGCGCGCGAACCAATCCATATACATTCCGATCCATACTCCGTAGACTCCCCATCCTAAGTTCATCGCCAGGATGTACGATCCTCCGACTCGGAACGCCCACATGCTGATGATCGAAACGATCATCGTGAACTTGGCGTCCCCTGCCGCCCGAAGAAAATTCGGAAGAACGAAGGCGGAAGGCCAGAAGAGGATGGAGGCGACCATCGATGATTGAAAAAGAATGATTGCGATCTTGGTCGCCTCTTCACCGAGATTGAAAAACGAGGCGATTGTGGGCGCGAGAAAGAAGATCGGCGCTGCGAGGATGAACATCGCAGCATAGGCAAACAGGAGAAGCCGTTTAGCGTAGTAGACCGACAGGTCGGTCCTGCGAGCTCCGATCGTTTGACCGATCACCGTGACGGAAGCCATCGAGATCGCACCGCCGGGAATGTTGATGAAGGAGGAGACGCTTCCTGCAATCGCGTTCGCCGCCAACGATGCGGTCCCGAAGGAAGCGATGAATCCCTGGACCAGCAGTTTTCCGACTTGGAAGACGGAGCCTTCCACTCCGGTTGGGATTCCGACGAGAAGGATTTTTCGGACCATCCAACCCTTGATGTTGAAGATATTGTAGGAGTGGATTGTAATACGGTTTTTGGGGTTCCTCAGGAAAGCAAGCATCAGAATCGCGCCGATGATTCGACTGATGAGGGTGGAAAGACCAGCTCCGGCCACCTCCATCTTCATCACAAAGATGAAAAAAGCGTTTCCGCCGATATTCAGGATGTTCATGGCAACGCTTACATACAGCGAAATGCGGCTGTTGCCCATCGATCGGAAGAGGGCGGCTCCGCTGTTGTACGCGGCGAGAAACGGCAGTGAGAGAAGAATATACAAAAAATAGGTGGAACCGTAATCGAGGAGCCGGGACTCGATCTTCCCGAAAACAGTGCTGATGATTTCCCGTCTGAAGGGCATGCATAGAACAAGAAGAAACGTGGCGACCAAAACGGTGAGATTCAAAAGCTGCCGGGCGGCGATGTTTGCCGATTCGTCATCCTTTCTTCCGAGGTATTGGCTGGAAACGACCGCTCCTCCGGTAGCGAAAGCTCCAAAAAGCGTAACGATGAGAATCGTGATCGAATCGACCAGGCTGATCGCACTGACCGCGGCTTCTCCAACGGTCGTGACCATGAGGATATCCGCCATCCCGATGGTGACGTTTAGAAGCTGTTCCAGCATGAGCGGGACAATCAGCTTGAAAAGAAATCCTGATTCAAAAAAGTGCCCATCTGTGAGCGGGCGGCTGCTGTTGTGCAAGACAAACCCTCACACTCATCCTATGCTGTTTCCATCAGACGAACAAGCGCTCCTTAGTTTGTCGTCAGCAAGGCGGCGTCTGTCGCATAGGTCTTTTTGCGGATATCCTTGAAGAGGCGAACCAGTTTATCGACCGTAAGGTCTTTTTTCTCTTCGCCGCTGACATCCAGGATGATCTGGCCTTCGTCCATCATGATGAGCCGAGTTCCGAAATCGATCGCGAACTGCATGTTATGCGTTACCATCAACGCAGTGAGTTTCTGCTCGCTGATGAAGCGTTCCGTCAGATCCATCACGATTTGGGCGTTTCTCGGATCAAGGGCTGCGGTGTGCTCATCAAGGAGCAGCATCTTCGGCCGACTCATCGCCGTCATCAGCAAGGTGAGGGCTTGGCGCTGGCCGCCGGAGAGAAGACCGACGTTGTCTTTCAGCCGGCTTTCCAATCCGATTTGTTTGAGGATTTCGCGAAATTCTTCCCGTTTTGCATTGTTCAAGCTGATCTTGAGGCGTTTCATCCCTTTGGTTTCAGCGGTGATCATATTGTCCTCGACGCTCATGTTCGCCGCAGTCCCTTTGGTGGGATCCTGGAAGATCCGGCCGATCGTCATCGCTCGTCGATACTCCGCTTTATGGGTGATGTCGACTCCGTCAAAGGTGATCGTTCCGTTGGTGACCGGATAGGTGCCGGCGATGATGTTGAACAGGGTGGATTTTCCCGATCCGTTGGAACCGATTATGCAGACGACGTCACTTTTTCTGATGTGGAGGTTGATATCGATGAGGGCGGTTTTTTCATTCACCGTTCCCGGGTGGAAGACTTTGGTGATGTTCTCAAGCTTAAGCATCGATCTCCTCCTGAACTTTATTGCGGGCGAGCACTTTCTTGCGCGCCCCTCGACTCGAAGCGGCGCTTCGACCCTGGGCAATGAAGAGGCTGACAATGACCAAAATACCGGTAAGGAGTTTAAAGTCATTGGGGGTGATATTGACCAGATAGCCATACTTGCGGCCAAAGAAGAGGAGCGCTTTATAGATGATCGCTCCGAAGATGGCTCGGAGGGTGATCAGGCTGATCCGGTTGGAAGAGAAGAGGAATTCACCGATCATGATCGCCGCGAGGCCTTGGACTACCATCCCTTGGCCAAGGTTTGCATCGGCAAACCCCTGATATTGGGCAAGCAATCCGCCGGAGAGGGCGATCAGTCCATTGGAAAGACCGATCCCCATCAATTTCAAGACTTCGGGGTTGATTCCCTGACTGACGACCATCTGCTCATTCCCCCCCATCGCACCCATCGACACTCCCAGATCGGTTCGGAACCATAGATCGACGAGACTCTTGACCGCCAAAACGACCAAGAGTGTTCCGACAAGGGAGGCGATCTCCGGTTTGAAGAAGGAGAAAAAGTCGGGAAGCTTTGTATAGAGGGTTGGGACGCGGAGCAACGGGACGTTCGCCTTGTTCCCAAGAATCCGCAAGTTGATGGAGTAGAGCATCGTCATCGTCAAAATTCCCGCTAAGAGGCCCGGAATCTTCAGTTTGTTGTGAATCGCCGCCGTTACCATTCCGGCGATGACTCCGCTTATGAACGCCAAGACGAGAGCGATGGAGATTGGAGCTCCGCCGACGATCGCCATCGTCGCGACAGCCGCTCCGGTGGCGACGGACCCGTCGCACGTCAAATCGGCAAAGTCCAGGATTCGATAGCTGATGAGTATGCCGATGACCATCAGCGAGAAAATCAATCCGTCTACAAATATTCCTTCTATCATCTCATACCTCTATACAGAAAAAACCGCCGGCAAGCCGGCGGTCTGTACATCAACAACTTAGCGGCTTACATGCTTGCCGTCCTTGATCAGGACCGCTGCCGCGTCCTGAAGGGATTGCGGAATAGTATAGCCAAGCTGAGAAGCCGTATCAAGGTTGAACCACAATTCAAACTTCGTCGGATCGGTGATATAGACCGTTCCAATCGATCCCGCTTCGGTTCCTTTAAGGATTTGTTCGACGATCTTTCCGGTCTCCACGCCGATGTTGTAATAATCAAACCCCCAGGCGATCATGGCGTTCAGTCCTTCAATGGAGGACGGGTCGGCGCTGAAGAGCGGTTTCTTGGCTTTGGTCGTTACATCATCGATGCTGGCGATCGCACTGACGACGGCGTTGTCGGTGGCGACGTAGATCGCATCGACACGATCGATGATCGATTGAGCGGCCATCTTGACTTCACTCGAATTGGAAATAGCCGCACTGACGAATTCGCCTCCGAACTTCTCCGTTGCGGCTTTTGCCATCTCCATCAGGACCACACCGTTGGCTTCGCCTGATGCATAGACGTTTCCGATTCGCTTCGCTCCGGTGATATCCATGAGAAGTTTGATCTGTTCTTCAACGGGGTTCTTGTCGCTGACGCCGGCGATATTCTTCGCCACGAGACCTGCTTCCGCAGAATCGGTAACGGCGCTGAAGACGACGGGGGTGCCTTGATTGGGACCGAAGACCTGGGCGAGCGCCTGAGCGGAAGGAGTAGCGATTCCTACTGCGACGGAGACCTTGTCACTCTTGAATTTTTGAGCGATCGATGAAGCGGTGGAGATATCACCGTTCGCGTTCTGTCTATCAAACGCGATCGAAAGACCTTTCGAAGAAAGATAGTCAATCATTCCTTGCTCGGCGGAATCAAGAGCGGGGTGGGCGAGCAGCTTGCTGATTCCCACGGTATATTCAGCTTTCTGGGTCTTATCGCTCTGCCCTCCGGCAAATATGATTGTTGTAAGTACAATGAACAGCACCAAGGTAGTCAAAATCCGTTTCATACCGATATCCTCCAACAGACACATGTAACGTTGCGTCACTATAAAGAATTGTTGAAAAATTGTAAATATATGTATGCATAAATATAGATATTCATGCATATCTTATGCATAAACAAAAACACAGCCCGAAGGCTGTGCTTTAGAGGGAATCGATCACGATTTAGAAATCATCATCGTAATAGTAGAAGTCGTCTTCGTCTTCCTCTTCGTAGAGTTCATCCTCGTACGAATCGTCTCCATCAACCATAAACCCGTCATCAAGGAGTTCATCATCCTCTTCATCGTCGAGTAACTCGTCATCATCGATCGGGAATCTCATCGCTTCGCGCTCGTCGAAGTCATCTTCTTCATCCTCCCAATCACTGAAGTACCGATCTTCCTCATCATCCAATTCGTCTTCATCTCGGTATCGACTCATGGCACGCTCCTTCGTAAAACTTTACATCTACAAACATAGAAGAGAGTATATCAGTTGTCAATTCCAAATCAGGTTGTTGAAAGTCCAAATCTTAAGAAAGAAAGAATATCGTTTATATGGTAAAATCAAGAAATAGAACGTTACTGTAATAGAGAGGGTGTGCAATGCGACGTATCACGATCGGACTTTGTCTTTTGTTGCTTCTGGGATCCCCGTTGAGTGCCGGTGTCAAATCGACATTGATAAAAGGCGCGGCAAAAGGCATTGATGCTTTTTCCACGAATACTTCACATGCGGTGGAGATTGGTGGGGAGACGGTTCGAGTTGGAGGACGGTCTCTTTCCAATTTGAAGAAAACATTCGGAACGTATGATTTCTCGATTCTTCCCTATAGCGAGAGGGTTGAACTCTACAACGATGCCAAACTTTCCATCGCTTGGCCGGCTTTCCGAAACCTCACGGTCGGTTTCGGTAAAGGCTCCGAGCTGCAGGGAGATACTGCCGGCGAATGGTTTGGAATCATCTCTGACGGGGTAAGCATCGCTGCTACCGGAGTCGGTATAACCCTGCTTCTCTTCGACTTCATCTTCATTTTCCCCGGGCATGCCGCGTTGGGTGAAGAATACTGGTTCGGATCATCCGACAAACTGCTTACAGCGGCTCTGACCACCACGTTCGCCGGAGCCGGAGCCTTCGCTCTCGGACGGGTCATTCAGGCAATTCTTCCGCTTTCCTACGGATCGAGATACAACAAGACTCTGAGAGAAGGACTCGGCCTCGGAAAGAAGATGGAAGATACCTTCATCTTTGAAGTCGGTGCAGCTCCGACCATGGAGAGGGGAGTGCTCCTGGCGGCGCGAGTCGCCTTCTGATCTCTTCATTCCAAGCAGTGAACTCTGGACAGCTCTGAGGCGCCTTGTTATCATCGGGTTATGAAGAATTCCTACCTCGTTGTCCCCTTTGGAGACGCTGCCGGTATCGGTGTCGAGATCATTCTCAAAGCGCTTGGGCGCGTTGATGAACCGATCGTGGTGGTCGGTGATCGGGCGCTGATTGAAAAAACGGCGAAAGATACCGATCTTCCCTTTCCCTTTACCCGGATTGTAACCTCCTCCGGTCAATTGCGTGCCGCTCAAAAAGAGGGGCATACTCCGATTCTCTATCATCTCGATCTCATCGATCTGGCAAAGTTCTCCTATGGAAAGATTCACATGCAATGCGGACGGGGAGCATTTGAAAGCGTTCGCACGGCGGTCGATCTGATTGGAGAGGGGTTGGCATCCGCGGTGGTGACTCCGCCGCTTCATAAAGAAGCCCTCAAAGCCGCCGGAATCGAAGAGATCGGGTACACGGAGATTTTGGCTTCACTGAGCAATAGTCCAAAGCCGACGACGATGTTTGATACCCATAAGCTGAAGATCTTTTTCCACAGCCGTCACCTTTCACTGATCGATGCATGCAAGGCGGTAACGAAAGATCGAGTGCTTCAAACGATCATTACAAGCGATGAGATCACCGGCAAACACCCGTCTTTCTTCAATACCACGCTGCCTTTGGCGGTGGCAGGACTCAATCCACACAGCGGCGACGGAGGACTCTTCGGTCAGGAAGAACTGCTTGAAGTGATTCCCGCGATCCGGGCCGCCCAAAAGCAGGGGATCGACGTGGTCGGTCCGATCGGAGCGGATTCCGTATTTCATCAAGCCAAAATCGGTTATTATCGGGCAGTGATCAGCCTCTACCACGACCAAGGGCATATCGCCGCGAAAACCTATGATTTTGATAACACCATCTCAATCACTTGGGGCCTTCCATTCTTCAGATCCAGCGTAGATCATGGTACTGCGTTTGATATCGCCGGGAAGGGAATCGCCAATGAACAGGGGATGGTCAGGGCCCTTGAGGCCGCTGCATTCTTTGTCGGAGGTGCCACATGAACAGATTGCGTACGTCTCTTTTGATCGGAACCTTCTTGGTTCTCCTGCTGAGCTCTTGTGTTTCCGGCCTTTCAATTACCCGCCAAATACCCGCCGAAGCCAATCTCCACGGAATCCAGGCGCTCCGTGTTGAACCGACGAAAGCGTATTCAATGCCGCGACGGCCGGTTCCATCCTGGGTGGAGGGGAGCGGCCAATTGGAGTTGACGATTCCAAGCGGATACTCTTCTTCATTGAGCCGAGATGTTTCCTATGCCGCCACCCGGACGTTGGAGAGAGCGATTCAATCGACGGATCATCTCTCCGTCACGTCGAGCCGGACTGCCGAGGCGGTGATCAGGAGCGAAATCACATTCATGGATCTTTCGGAACGGCTCATCGAACGAAGCGAAAGTGAAGGAAGCGAAGAAAAATCCTACTTCCTCGTGCAAAGCGCGACCGTCGCCCTTTCGATCAAAGTTGTGGAAACGGCAACCGGATCGATCCTGTACACCTCTAATTATGTGGACAAGATCACCAAAGAATACTTGATCGGAAACCGGATGTGGGATCCTGCAAGCAATACGTACAAGATCATCCGCCGGTTCACATTTACCCGAAGTCCCTCCTTTTTGCCGCTCTTTGAAGATATTCTTCACTCATTTGAGAAAACAATCGCCCGACAACTCGCTCCTTCGACGGTTACCGAATGGGTGAGTCTGGCACCCAACAAGCCAAAAGATCCGGCAGCCAAAGAGATATACTGGTTAGTAGACAAAGGTGAATATCGGCTTGCGTATCGGGAATTTCTCAATCTGTATCACCTTACCGGCGATTGGCGATGGGGGTACAACGCAGCGGTGCTTCTCCAAGGTTTCGGCAATCTCGATGAAGCGATCGTGTTGATGGATGAAGTATATGCAAGCTACCCGATCAACCAGGTCCTCCAAACTCTTACACGGATGAAGGATGCTCGTCGCGACCAGCAAAAAGTGGAGATGCAGCTCAGCGGCGAATGTGTCGAGGAGTATACCCTCATCACGCAGCTTTACACTGAAGGACGATAAACGATGGTGTTACTCTATACCGGCGATGGCAAAGGCAAGACCTCTGCCGCGGTAGGGCAGGCCGTTCGAGCCCTTGGTCACGAAGCGAAGGTGGCGTTTGCCCAGTTCATCAAACAGGAACCCGATCTGCTTAACAGCGGCGAGGCACGGATACTCAAAGAGCTCGGAGTGGAGTGGAAATCGTTCGGTGCCGGTTTTACTTGGATTGAAGGCAATGACGAGAAAAATCGAACCCTTGCCTCCGAAGGATGGAAAGCGGTAAAACGATGGGCATCAAGTGGGGCGTACGATCTGATTGTTCTGGATGAATTCACCTATCCACTAACCTTAGGATACATCGACGTGGAAGAGGTCGTTTCCTTTATCGCCGAGCATGAGCATGATGAGAAGTTTCCCCACCTCGTAATTACCGGTCGAGGTGCGCCCGAAGCGTTGATTGCGGCTTCAGACATGGCAAGTGATGTCTGTGAAGTGAAGCACCATATGGCGAATAACGGGGTTGAAGCCCGGCCGATGATTGAATTTTGATAGCCTTATAGGGTAATGAGCCCTCTTTTTCCTTCCCCTTGTGAGTAATTAAGGGTATAATAGGCGCAAAGGAGGGGGCTTTATGGGATTGTGGGATGTTCACAGCCATTTGCTGCCGGAAATCGATGATGGATACTTGGACCGAGCGGGATGTATCCGGATGCTTGAGATTTATCGCGAATGTGGTATTGATAACATTGTCGTAACACCCCATATCTACAACCCGTTTGTCAGAACCGCCATCGAGCGGATACGCCCCACGTTCGCATGGGCTAAAGAGAGTGCCGAGGCGCTTGGGATTGCGCTCCATCTTGGCAGTGAGCTGTATGTTTCCGATCAGGATGTCTTGCGGGCGATTCCGATCGCTGACCGATACGTCCTTGTCGAATTTTCGCTCGCTCTTCCTCCTCAGCGCTTGATGGAGCAGCTGAAGCAGTTGATCGATGACGGCTTTGTCCCGATCATCGCGCATGTCGAACGGTATCTCTGGCTGGATCCGAGCGATGCGCTGGTTCACAGATTGAAAGAGATGGGATGTCTGCTGCAAGGCAATGTCGATGCGGTTGAAAGTGGAGATGCTTTGCCGTATCTTGAAGCGGAACTTATTGATATACTGGCGACTGATAATCACGGTAATGAGCGATTGCCGTTGTGTCTGGTCCAAATGATGGAAAAATGGCCATTCGTAAAAAAACGGATGGAAGAGATTTGGTAATACCACCGAAGGGTGAGATTGAGGAGGTAGCGCATGCTGCTTGATATGACTATTGCGAACTTCAAATCCGTGAGGGACGAACAGATTATTTCGTTTGAAGCCGTCAGGGATAACCGGTTCAGCGATTCCAAGGTAGTCTCGGTGACTGAGAAGCTCAAGCTCATCAAGAGTGCCGCAATCATCGGCCCGAATGGAGCAGGTAAAAGCTCCTTCATCCGAGCCTTAGAAGCGCTTAAGGCGATTGTAACCGCAACGGAAGAAACAAGTAATCCGCTGGCGATTCTCAGCGGGACCTCATTTGCATACTCGGAAGAGAAGAACCAGCCTGCAACGATCATCATTCGATGCATCCTGGGCAATGATGAGGAGAACGGGGAACCGATCATCGGGGTCTATACGCTTGTGGCGGATCGGATAAAGATCTATGAAGAATCCCTGTATCACATAATCGGCCGCTCCAAACGGCGAATGTTCGAGCGGACCCTCAAAGAAGATGAGCTGGCCCTTGATGAGGAAGAACTGACCTATACCTATCGTTGGGGCAAGCACTATCGGGGTGATAAAAAGCGCCTGGTCGGCAAAGTCGATGAGAAGCACACGTTTATTCAAGCCTCTGCGGAAAGGGGCAGCGAGACGAGCGGCCTCTTCTACTCGTGGATCGTCGATCGGCTCCACCTCCTTCCGATGGGAGTCTCGAACCTCAGTGAAAAGTACCTGGCTCAAATGATTGAAGAGCATCCCGGCTGGGTGTCTCAGCTGATCAACTTCCTGTGGAGCGTCGATATCACCGATATTCGGGACATCCGCGTCAAAGACGGCAAGGTGATCTTCGTTCACACCAACGTGACGCAGCACTACGCCTCGTATTTCAGTCTGGAGAGCTTGAGCCTCAGAAGGCTCTGTTTGATCGGAGTGGCGTTCTTCGAGTCGTTCACCAAGGGCAAGACCCTTATCATCGATGACTTTGGAATGTTGCTCCATCCGAATGTGCTGACCCACATCGTCGAGATATTCGAGGCGAACAACGATGAGAACGGTTCGCAGATGCTGGTCGTTGACTGTAATCCATCCTTGCTCAAGCCGGGCCTGCTCCGCCGCGACGGTGTTTATTTCGCCCAGAAGGACAGCGAGAGTGCGACGGTGTACACCAGTTTGGCGAACTTCCGATATTCGAAAGCTAACGACCGGACCCAAGTTCAGTATATGAATGGAGCATTCGGAGCTCTCCCGATCCTCTCGGAGTTTTCCTATGACCGAGAGAGTGCACACGATAAGGAGTAGTTATGGCACGTAAACGTCTTTCCCAACCCCCTCGCAAAACGATCTTGTTGGTAACCGCCAGTGAGATTGAAAGTCTGTATTTCTCCCAAATGCGTAAAGATTGCCGCTATTCCAATATGACTGTCGAACATCAGGCGGTGTTCAAAGATCTGCATCAGTTGATCAACATCGCCGCCCGCAAGAGGAATGCCGGAAGTTTCACCACCGTATGGCTGGTCTTCGGACTCGCCGATCTGGGCATCAGCGCCCACGAGGTTCGTGCCGAGCTTGAACATGCGGAGAAGAAACGGGTGCACCTTGCGTGGAACATCCCCGGACTTCCCTTGTGGTTCTATCTCCACTTCCAGGAGCCCAGGGCGTTTGTTCGCGATATGGGGGCGATCAACAACGCTCTGGAGAAGGCGATCGACGGGTATGTTTATACGAGCGAATACTTCCTCAACGACGGGGACGATTTCCACCTTCGATTATACTCGGCAAAGAGCAAAGCCGCCGTCAACGGTGCGATGTACAATGATCGAACCCGTGCGGAAGCAGGCTTGGAACCGACGCGGATGGTCGCTCTGCTCAATGAGATTACCGAGATCTGCGGCCTTGCCGATCTGTCCCGCAACCAGAAGCAATTGGGATTGAAGAAGTAACGCCGTGAGTGGTTTTTTGCTGCTTGTCTATATGCTGGCGTTTGCCCTCGGGTCCATGACGTTGGCGTTGGCGATCGTGTATCGAATGGCCCACAAAGAGCGGTGGGCCAGCTTTTTCATCGTTTGCCATGCCTCGTTGCTTGGGGCGATGATGCTTTTGGCGCTGCAGACCCTCACCAGACTCTTCATTACCGGCTTCGGGGGACAGGTCCTGTCCTTGATCCTCAGGATCGTCGTCCTCGCCGATGCGGCGTTCCTGATCGTGTTTCTTCCCTTTTTCACCTCGTGGGTGATCGCCCATCCGTGGCGCCAGCCGTATGCCACGCTTTTCCCGTTCCTGGCTGCTGTCTACTTGGGATTGGGGATCGTCAATCAGATTCGTCCGCTTCTGTTCTTTGAACAGGCCCAATTCGTTCTCTTCGTGTTTGTGATCGGCTTCTGTCTGGTGGTTCTTGTCCGCAATCTGAGCTCGATCGAAAACAAGACAGCTCGGACAAGCGCGCTGACGATCATCATCGTGAGCCTTTCGATGGTTCCTGCGATCATGCTCGCCCTGTTCTTCCCCGGGTTCAAGCCGTTTCTCTATGCGGTCTACTTCCTGGCGCTTTCGATCACGATCATGGTCTTCCTGTTCATGGAGTTCGTCCGTCTCGGGAGGGAGGAAACGCGACATGCTCGTGAACTGACGCTCAGCGATCTTGCTCCGTACAATATCACCGAACGGGAGTTTGAAATCATCACGCTCATCAGCCAGGGGCTTACCAACAAGGAGATCGCAGCCGAACTGGATATCAGTGCCAACACGGTTACCAACCATGTGGCCAATATCTTCTCCAAGACGCAGGTTCGAAGCCGGATCGACCTGCTCAACGTGCTGAAGCAGAGCTTGTACCAATGAACCTCAACTATGAGTTCCCACCTTGGTCAAACGGGTTCTATCAAGACAAGGCACCGGTTCGCACCGCAGCCAAGCCCTTTACATTGACACGTCCCAAAGCAAAGAACGCGGCGCTGCTCATCCACGGATACGCCGGATATCCCGGTGAACTGATCAGGGTGGGGCGGGAGCTCTTTGAAGAGGGGTTCGATATCTATGTTCCGCGTTTGCCTGGCAACGGAACCAGCGGAGCGGATTTTCAGATGAGCAGAGCGAAAGACTGGATCGGGACACTGAGAAACGCGATGGACGATCTGACGAAGAAGTACGATAAGGTGCTGATCGTCGGTCACTCGATGGGCGGCGCTCTGGCAGTCACACTTGCCAAGGAGTATTCGGTCTCCAATGTGATTCTCATCGCCCCCGGACTTCTGATTCCTTTCATTCCCGTTTTCAAGGTTCGCCTGATTGCCCCGTTTGTCAAAAAGATCGCAGTCCCCTGGCAGCCCGATCCAGAATACACGTTTTATTACGAAAGCGAAGAGGATGACGACCAATACCTAGGAAGCGAGTACTGGTCCTGGGTTTTTCCTAAAACTCTCCTGGAGCTTGAGAAGGTCCGCAAAGAAGCGGTAAACGACCTCTCCGATCTGAAATCGAACACCCTCCTCATCACCGGAGGCAAGGATCCCATCATCCCCTACGATGTGGTCGCCCTGGTCAAGGAGAAGATCCAAGGTCCTTTCACCCACCTTCATCTTGAAGAAGCCGGACACTACATCCCCTACGACAAGAACAAAGAAGCCCAGGAAGAGGCGTATAGGGGGATAAGGAAGTTTGCTAAAAAAGCTTATAGCGTTTGAATTGAAACTATTATCGCAAGGAAAACGATGATGGGAACAAACCATGCAGCTGCAACTAATTCAATGGAACATCTCATCTCGATCGGATCCAAATGAAATAGCGGGTATCTTGCCGGTTGCATGTCTTGCATCATTTGTCTCTGCAGACTCCTCGCATTACAACCTTCATCTGAGACCAAGAGGAAGACATGAGAGACGAAACAGAATGCTTGGTGTAGCCATTTTTGGTTTTAATATCACCGCAGAGAGTTGTTCTCTTGTCGAGAGATCAGTTTTTCCCGAAAGGATGCTTGATGCGACATTTAAGCACAATCATGGCAAGATCGGAATCCTGACGTTTCATAGTCTGACCGGAGTGGACTAGGACATCGACTTCATGTGCTTCGATGCGAATGAACCACGCATCGACAGTCTCTATGCCGAGAAGCGAGAGTTCTATGACAATCGGGGTCGGGGATCACAAGCGGCCTTGTTGATGGGAAACAAGCCTGCTTGTAGTCTTCGAGATGTGCTGGTTCGATATATGATCGCACAGGGAGGGGATAACCCGAAGATAAGAATTCTCTCGCTTTTTCTTTCATTACCGGGAACACTTCCAGAAGATATGATCATATGTATGTCCATGAGTCATGGCAGGTGGACAGCATTGAATATACCATTGTGGTCGGTCAGTTTTCCAAATCATGACTGAAAGACTTCAACCCGAATGTATTCATCCCATGACTATTTCAGTATCTTCCGCCGGTATGTTCGATACATGTGATGCTTCTCTGGAACTCTCGCATCAATTATGGATTGCCTCCTTATGGTCTTTCATGGTTTTTCGATATTGCAACGGGGTAATGCCTTCGCGTTTACGAAATGCTCTGATGAAGTTGTTAGTGTCTTCATAACCGCATTGTTCACACAGTATTGAAACAGGAAGGTCGGTGGTGATCAGTAAACGTTTAGCCTCGTTCAAGCGACAGGAGATGAGGTATTGCTGGAATCCATAGCCTGCGATGCTTTGGAAACGGCGTGAAAGATAATACTGGCTTACACGGAATTTTTCTGCGGTTTCCGATAGAGTGATATTCTTAGCAAAGTTCTGTGATACGAAACGTTGCACTTGATATACAATGTTCATGTCCTCTCGATTCTCCCATGAGAAGTATTCGTGTTTGCCTCGGAATAAATCTATAAGCAGCAGTTCGAGAAGAACCTCCAGGCGCAGTTCCTTGAGCCGCAGGTTGGCTTTGAACTCTTCGATGATTTTGTCAAAAATCTTTTCAAGCTTATGATACAGGTCATCATCAAGTTGTATGACGTGTTTGAATCCTTTTGGACGATAAAGGAAAAATGAGACCAATTGGGGCATTCGAATTTTTTCTGTGAGAAACGCATTCGGAATCAGCATGACTCTGCGTTGATAGGGCTCTTTTTTTACATGTATGTGGTGACGTTCAAGATTGCCGATGATTACCAAAGAATGCGGACCGGCCTCGCAGATGGTGTTTTCTATTGAGAACGAAACTTGACCTGATTCCACTAAGACCAATTCGTGACAATCATGGTTGTGATGAATAAGTTTCGAACGGTCTTCACCAAGTGGTTTATAGGCATTGAATTCTGACACAGTATTTCTCCAAAAGCAAAAGTTGCATATTTTTGATTTATACTTAGTATATCATTGTAGCAGCTTGAAGGTATAATGAAATCATAGTTCATTAAGGAATAATCCCATGTGACTTCGTAGAATGAAAGGAGGGACCTGATGGAAAAGAAGGATAGAATTAAGCTTAAAGGCTTAGTTACCGTCCCCGGGATAGCGGTGGGATTGGCAATCGCTGCAGTATATCTTGTATTGACATTGTTGATTCCTTCCCAGGTACGCATGACACAGGGTCATTTGACCAACGCCCGCTTGTATCCTTATTTCGTGTGTATCTGCGCGATGCTGCTAGCCTTGGGTTTTGCTCTGACATTCCGTAAGAATGAATTCACTTTCGATCTCGGGATATGGCCGATGGTGCTTGCCAGTCTCATGCTCTATTTCGGGACAAAAACCTTAGGATTTTATACCAGCTCGGTGATTGTGATTGCCTACATGATGTTGATGTGGAACAACAGATGCTGGTGGAAGATCCTGCTTACCTCGGTACTTACCCCGGTTTCAATTTATCTGGCATTTACTGTTGGCATGAGAATTTTCATGCCGACCGGAATCCTCATCTGACACATATTATGGGGGTGGTTCATGGCATCTTTCTTGTTGATAGTTCAGAGCACATTCACACTCAAGATACTTCTTTTGATACTTGCCGGAAGTCTATTCGGCATGATTGTCGGGGCAATTCCCGGACTCAACACCACGCTGGCTGTAGCCATTGCGATTCCGATTACATTCTATCTTGAACCTGTCGAAGCGCTTGCCCTTTTATCAGCAGTCTATAAAAACGGGATTTATGGCGGATCGGTTTCAGCAGTGCTTTTAGGTGTCCCCGGTACCCCTGCTGCTGCATGTACTGTTCGCGACGGCTATGCGATGGCAAAGAAAGGCCAAGCCAAGAAAGCCTTGGATGCTGCTTTGTATGCATCGGTTTTCGCCGATGTAGTGGGCAACACAATCCTTATCCTGACCGCTTCTTGGCTTGCCCAGTTCGCACTCAAGTTCGGCCCATCTGAAAATACGCTTCTTGTGGTGTTCGCACTCGTCGTAGTCAGTCTTGTCGGCTCATCATCCTTGCTTAAAGGCCTGTTGGCGTCCATCATCGGTTTGTCCTTGGCGATGCTCGGCATGGATCCGATGACAGGATCCCCGCGCTTCACTTTTGGGAACATCAACATGCTCAGCGGAGTGACGCTTATTCCGACACTCGTTGGCATGTTCGCGCTTTCCGAAATCTTTGTTGAATATTCCAATTTCTGTCATGCAAAGGCTGAAGGAAAGTCGGTTGATGTCCCTCAAGATAAGAAATCACGCCTTTCATTGAAGGAATTCTTTTCCTATTGGCGTACGCTCATCAGATCCAGTCTGATCGGAGTATTCATCGGAGCTCTTCCCGGGAGTGGTCCGTCCACGGCATCTTTCATCAGTTACAGCATGGCTCAACGCTCATCCAAACACCCCGAGGAGTTTGGCGAAGGATCTGTCGAAGGTATCTGCGCATCGGAAGCTGCAAACAATGGCGTCTGTGGTGCGGCGTACATACCACTGCTTACGTTAGGCATACCCGGCGACACGATAACAGCCATCATGTACGGAGCTTTGGTTCTTCAGGGAATCACACCGGGACCGCTTGTATTCACGCAGCAGGGCGACATGATTACAGGGTTGTACGTCACATTGTTCATTTGCTCCATCTTTATGCTTGTATTGGGGAAAATCTTATGCAGGACGCTCACCAATGTCCTGAATGTGCCCAAGGGCATCCTGTTCCCGGTCATCATGATCATCTGTTTTGCAGGAAGCTACTCTATGAACAATACCATGTATGATGTCCTGGTCATGATAATCGCAGGAGTCCTCGGTTACATCTACAAGCGCATCGATATGCCGATAGCTCCGACGTTGATCGGTTTCATTCTTGGATCGCAGATGGAACGATCACTGCTGCAAAGCCTCATCAAGAGCGAAAATAACCTTTCAATCTTTGTGGGCAGTCCGATTGCAATCGCATTTGTGATAATCATCGTTCTCATGGTTGGATCCAATTTTTGGAAGCTCATGAAAGCAAAAAAACAAAAGTAAAGAATAAATAACTTTTTAGCAACGGCGTTTAATAGGCGCTTAGCAATGTAAAATGGAGGAAGAAAAATGAAAAAAGTCATCGTGGCATTGTTTTTGTTGGTATTGGTGCTGCCATGCGCATTTGCGCAGGGGTCCAAGGAGGCTGTTTCGGCTGAAGTGGAATATCCCACCGGACCCGTGACGCTGATCTGCCCATGGGCTGCGGGTGGTTCAACGGACATCACCGCCCGCGCCATCGCATCAGTGGCCGAGGCTCGGTTCGGAAGTCCGGTTGTCGTGGTAAACCGTGAAGGTGGTGGCAGTACGATCGGAACACAGGAAGTCGCTCTATCTACGAAAGGAGACGGATACACATTGTTGGTTGGCACCATCAACGCTTTGGCAGTTCTGCCGCATACCATGGGTCTTGCGTATTCCCCTGCGAATTTCAAGGCAATCGGACAGGTGTGCAGCCGCGATATGGGAATAATCTGCACAGCGGACAAGCCTTGGAACACAATCACCGATTTCATACAAGACGCCAAGGCAAACCCGGGCAAATACCTTGTATCATGCCCTCAGGGCGGTCTTCAGAACATCTTGTTCCAAAGATTGGCCGACATGACCGGAGCCCAGTTCAGAGTCTATCCTGTCAATAACGACACCGAGAACCTCACCGCAGTCCTGGGCGGGGTATCCGACCTTGGAGTTCCCGGAAGCTATGACGTCGCCGCCGGCCAGATAGCTGCCGGACAAGTCAAGGTCCTCGCCTTATTCAGTGACACGCGTGCAGCTTCCCTGCCGAATGTCCCCACACTCAAGGAGCTTGGCTTCGATCTGAGTTTTGCACCATGGACCTCGCTTCTTGTCCCTGCAAGCACTCCCGACTCGTTGGTCGAGAAGATGCGCGGAGTCTGGAGGGAAGTAATCCAGTCTCCTGAACTGGCGGCGCTTCTGGCGAAGAATAAGCAAAAACCTGACTATCTTGATGGTGCTGAGACTCAATTGACCATAGAGAAGCAGTTCAAGGACTTTGGCGAGACAATAAAGAGCATGGGACTCGCTGCTAAGTAAAGAGGATGTGAATGGCGTAAAAATGGGCTGTCACCAAGGGTGGCAGCCCACATTAGGAATTGGGGTTGAAATCATGAAATTAGGTTATGACGACGTACGAAAAATGGCGATGAACTATGGTGCCGATCTGTTTGGGGTCGCACCTGTCTCAAGATTTGACGGGCTCCCTGCTCAAGGACATCCTTGTTCAATTAATCCCGAAGCAAAGAGCGTCATCGTGCTCGGATTCATGATTACTCGCGGAGCATTACGGGGAGTCGAAGAAAATACGGCTTGGCATACCATGGGTGCAGGGGATCCTGTCCAACCCTTGATTCTCGTCAAGACCACCTATGACCTGACACGTTATTTGGAGAATTTGGGTGCAGAATCCACTCCGCTTTACAAACACCCTCTTGAGTTGCGCAGCCAAGGTGTTCCGGTGTCGAAAGATAAACCGGCACCCGACGTACTTCTTAATTTTGATTATGCGGCAATGGTTGCGGGTCTTGGCCAGATAGGCGATGGTAAGCTTTTTCTCACACCTGAATTCGGTCCCAGACAGGTATTCAGCATCATTATCACGGACGCTGAAATCGAACCAAGCGAGATGGTATGGTACGACTTGTGCAAAAACTGCACCGCATGTATCGACGCATGTCCTTCCCACGCATTGTCCATGCGGGAATGGAGTGAGATGAAGGTGATGGGAAAAGATGTGAGATGGCATCGGTTGGCTGTGGAAAGCTGTCTCATTTGCCATACGGGGGCTTCACCAAATCCGTATCTTGCAACTGCCGAGCCTTGGCGCATCGCAGCAGCCTGCGGACGTGCCTGTGTGGCCGCATTGGAGAAACGTGACGTTCTCAAGTACAAATATGTAAATTCGTTCAGAAGGGAGGAGAGCTAGCATGCTTACTTCCGATCAGATAAAGGCTTATGCATTGAATGAACTCGGTGTGGATAAGATCGGCATTGCAAATATCGAGCGCTTTGAAGATGCACCGGATTTCTCAGATCCAAAGAACATCATGCCCAACTGCAAGAGCGTGATTGTTTTCCTGCTTCGTATTCCACGCGGTTGTTATCGTGGTATCGAAGAAGGGACGCACTGGGCAAGCTATACCGTGTTTGGGTATACGGGTATTGCGAGAAGGTTGGTTCAAATTGGATATAATCTATCCAAATATATTGAGAAGAAGACCGGTCATGAAGCGGCTGTCGTTTCTTCTGCAACTACCGTTCCCGAGCGAGGACCACGTGGAAATGCCGTTGAAGGTAAAGCCAGACGAGAAGTCAGCGTCCATCATAGGATTGCCGCCTTTTTAGCAGGTCTGGGTGAGATAGGGTATTCGAAGGTATTCCTTACAGAGGAATTCGGACCGCGGCAACGTATAGGCGTCGTGCTGACGGAACTTGCTCTGGATCCCGATCCAATTCCTATCCCTCATATCTGTGATCGCTGCCGACTTTGCGTCAATTCTTGCCCCGGGGCAATGTCAAAGACAGAAACGGTAACTTGCACCCTCGAAGGAATCGACTTGGAGTGGGTGCAACTGGAAACAGGCCGTTGCAAGCAGGCTCATTTTGGTTTTGACCGTAAGACGAGTCCCTTTTTTGTCAAACGTTTTCCCGGAGTCTATATGCCAATGGAAAAGCAGGAAAACACTTGGCTTCAGGCTCATGATTTAGGCCATGCTCTTTTTGACGCTCAACCAACTTTGGCAGCGTTGGCTCACCATGAGTTTTATCTGGCTGTCTGCGGAGCCCGCGGGTGCCACAGAGCATGCATGAAGCATCTTGAGATAAGGGGAAAACTGAAGGAGACATTTGAAAAGAAAGTCTTCGCTCCAATGAAATACTGGGAGTTGCCAGAAGAACCAGAGCCTACAAAGTATCACGGTTTAACGTATGGACCAGGGGAAGAAATGCCCGATGAGGTGGATTTCTTCAGCGGCGGGAGCTGGTATTGAGATCGGCAGATATATCATGGAGGAGTTTAATGACTGATACTTTGACTGAAAAGATTCTTTCCGCAGCTCGTCGTTTCGGAGCAGACTTGGTAGGAATAGGAGACCCGAAACGCTGGGACAGCGCTCCATTTTCCCGCACGCCCATGGCTCAGATGGCTGATTGTCGAGCCACGATAAGCATGGGAATCCATTACCTTGACAGTTGCATTGAACTGGGAGGAACCCCGGACCCACGATATCCAGGACCAGCGGTTTCCAACCATATTGCCAGCGAACATTGCAATTTTGCCGCCTACAGGCTTTGCCGGTACATTGAAAGCCTTGGTTATCAGGCACTTTTTACGCCATCGACCGGATGGTGGAACTATAGGGCTAATGACGCCTCCCCTAGAGGGTTCTCCGGAGATATCACACATTATTATGCTGCTGTCGCTGCAGGATTGGGGGAGATAGGGTGGAACAATATCTGCCTTACACCTGAATTCGGTCCTCGCATACGTCTTGTGACAGTAATGACCAACGCGCCTCTCGATCACTCTCCCATGTACAGCGGAACGCCGCTTTGTGACCAATGCAAACTTTGTGAAAAGCATTGTCCTCCAAAAGCATTCGAAAAAGAAGTCGACGGTATGCTTTCAGTCGACATTGGAGAACGGCGATTTACTTTTCCAAATAAGAATCTGTGGCGTTGCGCAATGGGAGAAAACTTCCAGCTTGACAGTTTCATGGAGTATCCCGAGCACACCACAGAGGATGTGGTGCTTGATCTGTGTGAGGATGCTGCCCATGGAGATCCGTCAAAACGCTTCACGTGGAAAATGGGCATGTGTTTAAAATATTGTGTGCCACGTAATAAAAGATATTTCGATCGAAGCTTTTGTTCCTCGCCACGACGACGGAGACAAGTGATTGCCGACACTTCCAAGACCGGACTTGAACGCGCCATGACGCACATGGAGCAAACCGCCCGTACCATTGGAATTGACAAGCTTATCTGCGTAAGCGAGAAAACGTTGAAAATACTGGGTTTTTTTCCAAATGTGCTTCCCACTTGTCATGGGGCAGTGGTTATCGCCCAGTGTTTTGCTCCCGGTGCTGAAGTTTCGACTCTTCGTACTGCCCAACGAAATGCCCTTTGGATAGCACGAAAGCAGGAGATCGATCTTGGCTTCGACACACTGGTCGAAAGTGGCATTCATGGGCAGAAGCTGGCAGAATATGCCGGAATTTCAACGGATTTCCTGAAAATGCATGTGATGCTTACCAGTCTTCCCATTGAAGATCAAGTCATCGATACCGGCCTGCATACGAAATTTGATGATTTACGCCAGATGATTGCAACTATTGCTGAACAGGAAGATGCACCGCTTCATGGGGTAAGCCCCGTGTCACGATTGGATGAGGTTGCCCAGCAACTTGATGAACTCTATTCCAATGAAGAATATTTCATTTCAAAGGAACAGGGATGGGGCTTGCGCGCATCACGCACTATTGAAATGAAGGGAAAACCAAAAAATCCCACCATCATCAATATCCGTCGTGTCTCCAAGCGGCCGGAATCCTATATTAAGCATGCTAAGAGCGTCATCGTGATAGGTCTTCCTGCTTTACGAGGAAGTGTGAAGAACGTTCTGGAACCTCCTGCCCAGAAAGCTGTTCACTATGCGGTTACCGTCCATAAAGAATTGGTGCTCCAATGTGAAGCAATCGCTAATACAATCGCACTTGGATTGATTGATCATGGATATCACGCCGCAGTATCGATGAATCTGGATGGTTTGGCACCTGTAAGCTATGCATGGCAGTTTCCTTCCCTCGGTGCCAACCACATTGCCGCTGTCTGTGCAGGACTGGCGGATCTTGGAAAAAACCGTCTTGCCATCACGGAAAAATATGCGAGTCACGTGCGTTATGCAGCAGTCATCACCGATGCGGAGATAGCTTTTGATACATTGAAGCACATCGAGGGACTTGTGTGCCATGCTTGTAATGTCTGTGTGAGAGAGTGTCCTGCCCAGGCGCTTACCGGAGAAACAGTCGAGCTTAGCATCGAAGGGGAAACATACCGTTGCTCCGCTATTGATCAATTGCGTTGCGACTGGGCGGCACAATACGGACTTTTAGGCGATGAAGGTCCAAAATACCTCGGCAGCATCACGGACATCCCCGTACCTCGGGAAATTACGCCAGAGGTTCTTAAAGAGGCGGTAATCTCGAGCGACCGTCTTCAAATCTCGAACTTTGCTCCGATAGTCGAGCGCTGTGCGCTGTATTGTCCGTATGTTGATGTGCGTCGGGAAAAGGATTGTTATGAATAGCTTTATCAGATATGTGTTTGAAAAAGGAGAACCCCATCGTGGCGCATGAGAAATTCAACTACAAGTCATTGGAAGAAATCAAAACCAAAGTGGATATTCTTGGGCTGGACATAAGATTTGATGAGGACCTGTCTGTGCTCAAGACTCCGGTGAAAGTAGGGAACCGTCTTGCTCCAAACTCATTCTGCGTGCTTCCTATGGAGGGTTGTGACTCAAACCTCGACGGATCTCCCTCAAACCTCACGGCAAGACGATACCTGCGTTTCGCTCGAGGCGGATCCGGACTTGTTTGGTGGGAAGCATGCTCCATCCTGCCTGAGGCCAAAGCAAACGAAAGGCAAATGATGCTCACCTCCAGTAACCGTGATCAGTTCAAACAGTTGCTTACGAATGTGCGAAATGCTTCAGCGGAACGTTTTGGTCATGGATTCAGGCCATTGCATATCCTTCAGCTTACTCATTCCGGGCGTTATTGTCGTCCGAAGGGGCATATAGCCCAGCCCATGATCATCCAGCACGATCCAATCCTTGATCCAAGAAGCGGTATTGCACCGGATGACGATAGCCATATTGTCTCAGATGATTATCTGAGGTCTCTGGTGGAACACTATGTAATGAGTGCCAAGCTTGCGAAACAAGCAGGGTTTGATGGAGTTGACATTAAAGTCTGCCATCGGTACCTGCTCAGCGAACTTGTTGCTGCCAGGAATCGCACAGGCGAGTATGGCGGCAGCTTTGAAAACCGCATAGCCTTGATTCGTGAAATCGTTCAAGCTGTTCGTAATGAAGCAGGAACAGATTTTATTATTGCAAGCCGGCTAAACGCATATGATGCACATCCATATCCGTACGGATTTGGCTGCAGTGAGCACAACATGTGGGAGCTCGATCTGTCAGAGCCTCTTGCGTTGGCCAAAATTATGCAGACCGATGGTGTCGACCTCTTCTGCATCACTGCTGGAAATCCCTATTTTATCCAAGCCAATGTAACGCGTCCTTTCGACACCTCCAGCATGGGAATCCCAATTCCGGACGAGCACCCCCTCGAAAGTGTCCAGAGACAATTCTTGCTTGCAGCAGCGATACAGCAGGCTGTCTCTGTACCGGTAGTTGGAAGTGGATATTCGTGGTTGCGAAATTTTGTGCCATATGCCGCAAGTGCAAACATCAAGGATGGAAGAGCGTCTGTCGTTGGATTAGGACGTTCCAGCTTGGCATATCCTGATGCTCCGGCAGATATTTTAAAGTCCGGTTTCATGAAACCCAACAAATGCTGTATAACTTGTTCAAAGTGTACTCAGATCATGAGAGACCATGGAATCACTGGGTGTGTCGTTCGTGATAGCGAAACATATCTGCCTTTGTACAAAGCCGCTCGAGCCGATGCGGACAGCAGGGAGAAGTGTTTCCAACAGGAAAGGGGAAAACTGTGAAAAAAACTGCGATAATAACAGGTGCAAGCCGAGGGATCGGTAATGCAATCGCCTTGCAACTTGGCAAGGATGGTTTCAACATCGTTCTATTTGCAACCTCTCCTGAAGCATCATGTAACAGCTTGGAAAAGTTCAAGAAAGAGCGTATTGATTATATATATGTAAGAGGAAACCTTGCTCTTCACGAAGACCGGATGCGGTTGGTCAATGAAGCAGTCATGCATTTTGGCGGCATCCATGTACTTGTCAATAATGCAGGGGTGGCACCCCTTGCCCGGGCAGATCTTCTGGAGATGACCGAGGAAAGCTTTGATCGCGTGATTGGAATCAATACCAAGGGCAATATGTTTGTCACTCAGGTTGTCGTAAAGCAGATGTTGAAACAACCGGTTGAAGATGGGAAGAGAGGCACGATAGTCAATATTTCTTCATGCTCAGCAGAGGTTTCCAGTCCTAACCGTGGCGAATACTGCGTGAGCAAGGCGGGTGTGAGCATGCTCACAAAGCTGTACGCCGACAGGTTGGCTTCAGAGAGCATTTTCGTTCATGAAGTACGACCTGGCGTGATTGCCACGGACATGACAAGCACCGTGCAGGCAAAATATGATGACTTGATTGCCCGTGGTGAATTTCCGATCGCCCGATGGGGGACTCCTGAGGATGTAGCGTTGGTAGTCAGTGCCTTCTGCAGTGATAAATTCAAGTACACTACCGGCAACTATATTGATGTTGACGGAGGATTCCACATCAGGCACTTATGAGAGGAAAAGATGAAATCTATTACTATCGACGACATTCAAATAATCGATTGTGATGTAGCGGTGATCGGATCCGGAGCATCCGGGCTGAACGCTGCCGCAAAACTTATTGATTTTGGTGTTACCGACGTCCTCCTGGTTACAGAAGATATGCAAGCTGGAACTTCTCGGAATACTGGAAGCGACAAACAGACATATTATAAGCTTTCCCTCGCTGGAGATTCTCCCGATAGCATCAGAGAGATGGCAAGGACTTTGTTTGAAGGGCAATGTGTAGATGGAGACATAGCGCTCTGCGAAGCGGCTCTAAGCGCTCATGGATTTTTTCGACTTGTCGAATTAGGTGTCCCATTTCCCAAAAACCGCTGGGGTGAGTATGTGGGTTATAAGACAGACCATGATCCAAGATCCCGGGCTACAAGCATAGGCCCCTATACTTCAAAAAAGATGACCGAATGTCTTGAACGAGATGTCGTTTCAAAACACGTCCGTGTCCTTGATATGACGCTGGCTTTCCGGTATCTGAACGATTCCTGCGATGACCTTGGTGGGGTGCAGGGCTTGCTGTGCTTTGACAAGATCAACGAAAAGTTTATCATCATCCGCACTGCAAATATCATCCAAGCTACAGGTGGACCATCCGGGATGTATCTGAATTCCGTCTATCCCGTTTCCCAGCATGGTGCCACAGGCATGGCATTCGAGGCTGGAGCGAAAGGCAGAAACCTGACCGAATGGCAATGCGGATTGAGTTCTTTGAATCCAAGATGGAACGTGTCAGGCTCTTATATGCAAGTATTGCCCAGATTTGTTTCTACCGACGTGGATGGAGGGGATGAACGCGAGTTCCTGCTCCCGTATTTCAATTCAAGAAACGAGATGCTGGCAAGTGTTTTTTTGAAAGGATATCAATGGCCTTTTGATGTCAGAAAAGCGCGTTTCAGCTCATTGATTGATATTCTTGTCCATATTGAAACTTCACAGAACAGAAGAGTATTTCTTGACTACAGGAACAATCCCGGATGTAAAGACGTGGATTTTTCTTCTTTGCCGGTTGAGGCCAGAATGTACCTGGAGCAGGCCAAGGTCTGTTTTGGCACTCCGATTGAAAGACTCAGAGTGATGAACAGCCCTGCAATCGCTTTCTACAAGGAAAATGGCGTCGACCTGGAAAAAGAACTGCTTGAGATTGCCCTTTGCGTACAACACAACAATGGTGGTCTCGCAGTTGATTGCTGGTGGCAGACAAATATTCATGGACTATTCGCTGTTGGGGAGCTTGCAGCAAGTCATGGTGTGTACAGACCTGGGGGCAGCGCTCTCAATGCCGGACAGGTGGGATCGATCAGAGCTGCCGAATATGTCTCAAAAAACCGCCGCAAGGTGAATCAAAAAGCCTTCTCGAAGGCAGTACAGCAGAAGCTGATGTGCCTGAACACTTGCTTGGAAGGAATCATGAGCGACAGCTCGAACATCGACGGGCTCTATGCATATGCTACGTCCGAAATGAGCAGAGTGGGTTCTGCACTGCGGAATTCACATGATATTTCCCCGGTGAAGGAGAAGATCGGTCAGTTGCTTCGCTCCTTTTACTCTGCTGTAAAAATAAAGAGCATTCAGGAATTCCCGAATGCTATGATCATCAGGGATTGCCTGATAAGCCAGTATGTCTACCTCTGGGCAATGCTTGACTACATCGACCATGGAGGAAAAAGTCGGGGAAGCGCACTGTACTCGGATCCTGTTGGTTGCAAACCTCATGAGAAGCTCCCGGAGGAATTCAGGTTCAGTCTTGATGACAATCGCTTGGGTTCAATGGTCCAAGAGATACGCTTCAATGGAAAGGATTGCGAAGCTCATTGGCGTGAAGTCCATCCAATCCCTGAAGACAACGACTTTTTTGAAAACGTATGGCGTTCTTATAGGGAGACAGGAAATATTTTCTAAGGAAGACAAGCTGACTTGGATTCAAGTGTTTAGGCAAAAATATAAGCTTGTTTTGTTGAATTATATAGCTATTGCAGGCATTTTAAACACCCTTCTTCAGTGTCATGACTCTCTGCCCTCTGTTGTCATTATTTCATATTTGCGGTACAACAAAGGAGATAAGAGGAGTCATATTCATGCAAGTACGCGTGCGGTACGCGCCCTCTCCGACCGGATTGCAGCATATCGGTGGAATCAGGACCGCGTTGTTCAATTATTTCTTTGCCCGTTCACAAAAAGGCTCGTTCATTTTACGAATTGAGGATACCGACCAGGAGCGATACTCGCCTGAAGCGTTGGATGATCTGTACGCAACGCTTAAGTGGCTCGGCATCGAATATGACGAGGGACCGATCAAAGGCGGACCCTTTGGCCCGTATGTGCAGAGCGAACGCTTCGACATCTATGAAAAGTATGCCAAAAAGCTTGTTGAAGACGGCAAAGCATATTACTGCTACTGCAGTCCCGAGCGCTTGGAAAAGGTCAGAAAAGAGCAGCAGGAGGCCAAAAGCCAATATCAAGGGTATGATCGCCATTGCCGGAACCTCAGTAGTGAAGAACGCTTAGCGTATGAAGAACAGGGAATCAGACCGGTCATCCGCCTCAAAGTCCCCACCGAGGGAAAGACGAGCTTCGAAGATATCCTGATGGGTAGAATCACCCGCAGGAACAGCGATGTGTCGCCCGATCCCGTGCTCCTCAAGAGCGACGGGTTTCCGACCTATCACCTGGCAAACGTGATCGACGACCATATGATGGAGATTACCCACATCATGCGCGCTCAGGAGTGGATTCCCTCCGGGCCATTGCACATCCTCCTCTATGAAGCGTTCGGATGGGAGTCGCCGAAATACTGCCACCTGCCGATGGTGATGGGTAAGGACGGGCAGAAGCTCTCCAAACGCCACGGTTCGACTGCGGTGGCGGAGTTCAGAAAGGAAGGCTATCTTCCCGAAGCGCTCCTGAACTACGTATCCTTGGTCGGCTGGTCGTACGATGGAACGCGGGAGTTCTTCACGAAAGAGGAGCTGGAAGAACTTTTCAGCTTGGAGAAGATCAACAAGGCTCCCGGAGTCTTCGACTATAAGAAGCTTGATTGGTTCAACGGCCAATATATCCGCATGAAGAGCGATGAAGAGCTCTTGGATCTGCTGATGCCGTATCTGGCGGAAACGGGGTGGCCGTTGAGTGATCGGGGGAAGCTGCTTCATCTGACCGCGGTCGCGAAAGAACGGCTGAAAGTTCTCAGCGACATCACCGGCTTGGCTCGTTTTCTTTTTGAAGAACCTGCATGGAAAGATCTTTCAATCTTCGCCGCAAAGGGAGTCGAGCTCCCCGCAGCCCATACCGCCCTTGAACGTGCCTATGCAATTCTTCGCGGCGGATTGGAAGCAAATAAAGAGCAAAGCATGATCGAAGAGGAGCTTGCCCAATCGGCAAAGGATCTCGGGGTAAAAGTCAATGGAGTGTTTCAACCCCTTCGGGTCGCGATTACCGGCAGTACGGTCAGTTTGCCCCTCTTCGACTCGATCGAGCTTCTCGGCTTTGAACACACGATGAATCGAATACAAGACGCACTGAACGTGCTGAAGAAAGGAATTGAATAATATGGCAGAAGTTACGTTAGAGAAAATCGTATCACTCAGCAAGCGGCGGGGATTTGTCTTCCAATCGAGCGAGATCTACGGCGGCTTGAACGGCGCCTACGATTACGGACCGCTCGGAGTGCAGCTGAAAAACAATATCCGCGATCTGTGGTGGAAGGAGATGACCCAGATCCACGAGGACATCGTCGGGCTGGACGCATCGATCCTCATGCACCCCCGCGTCTGGGAAGCAAGCGGCCACGTGGCGAACTTCAGCGACCCGATGGTCGATTGCAAACAGTGTAAAAGCCG
>JAAYQW010000064.1 GCA_012519115.1 Spirochaetales bacterium | reverse complement strand
CCAGCCACACCTTGGCGGGAAAACTCTATGATATCCCCGTCTCGGGAACGATGGCCCATTCGTGGGTGTTGGCGTTCGAATCGGAACTTGAGTCGTTCAGAGCATATGCCGAGCTCTATCCCGGATCCACTGTCCTTTTGATCGATACGTACGATACTCTCGGCAGCGGAATCGAGAACGCGATCATCGTCGGTCTCGAAGAGAAGGAGAAAGGCAATACCATCGGAGTCCGAATCGACAGCGGCGACCTTTCCTACCTCCCGCGGGTGATCCGAAAGAAACTGGATGATGCCGGGCTTGAAGACGCGTTCATCGTCGTTTCCAACGATCTGACGGAAGAGATCATTCAAACGCTGGTCCAGGACGGGGTTCCCATCGACAGCTGGGGAATCGGGACCCATCTCGTCACCGGTGGCACCCAGGCATCCTTGAACGGGGTCTATAAGCTCGCCGCCAAAGAGCTCCGCGACGGCAGCTACCTTCCGACGATGAAGGTATCCAACTCCTTCGAGAAGACGACCAACCCGGGAATCAAGCAGCTCTACCGCTTCTATGACGCTGAAGGCGGAGCGATCGCCGATCTGGTCGCCTGTTTTGATGAGAACATTTCGGTGGGTAACGACTATATCTTCTACCATCCGTTCGCCGAAACCGAATTCTTCGAGATGAAGAAAGAACGGTATGTGCGGATCGAACCGCTCCTCAATCATGTTGTGAAAAACGGAAAACGGATCGGTGAGAAGCCATGTCTGAAAACCCTTCAAGCACGGGCGATCCGGAGCCTGGACACCATCCATAAAACGTATTTGAGGCAGATCAACCCGCATATCTACAAGGTGAGCCTGTCGGAGAAACTCAAAGCGCTCAAGATCAACATTCTCGTCTCGCATCGAAAGAAAGCCGCAAAGATCAAGTAGGAAGAAGCTCCTCGATCGCATGAAACAGCGCAAGGGCGATCGTTTCCCGGTATTGCGGATCGAGAAGCAAGGCCAATTCCTCGTCATTGGAAAGAAATCCCACCTCGACCAGGACCGCCGGCATCCGAGCGGCGTTGAGCACCCACAGATCCTGCTCCTTGATTCCACGGTTCACCTGCATCGGCAGGCCTTTAACCAATGCGCCGCTTACCGCCGCAGCCACTCTCCTTGTCTCCTCGAAGAGAAGAGCATTGAGTTCCTTCTTATTATGCTTCGAGAAGAGCGCGATATGTTCTTTGGGAGTCGTGGCATCCAGGAGAGGAACCTCTTTATCTTTGAGTTTGGTGAACACCTCGAACCCTTGAGCGGCGGAGTGCACGGCGCTGTTGATGTGAATAGAAAGCAGCAGGGCGCTCGTCTTTGGAGGAAGAACCGTTTGATAGGCGATTCTTCCCCGCTCCTCCAGCGTGAGATAACGGTCATCCGTTCGAGTCATCACTACGTGCAGCAACGGGTGGGCGTCATTCAGCAGCCGTTCCAATCGAAGAGCGATATCCAGCGTCAGCTCCCGTTCGACGATCAACGAGCCTTCAAAAGAGCGGGAAGCTCCGGGGTCGTGACCGCCGTGACCGGCATCGATGATGATCGTGCTCAGCGGGAGGGCATAGGGATTATCCGCTCCAAAGAGTGCAGCGGTCATGAGAAGCAACAGAAGAACTATCGCTCGGACTACCTTTGCCACGTGGAAACCAACCCGTCATAGTCAATCTTCTGCAACCACTGGTACCGTTCCTTCACCTCCTCGCGGTAGGAGGAACGATCATAGTTGATCGGCGGTTTTCGTACTTTGTTCTTCCCTTTCACCCTACGAATCGATAAATTTTTCGTATAACAACGCCCAAAACCGGTGCGCTCGCTCCGATCTTCGATGATCGATTCCCGATTGGGAAATTGAATCAACAAATCGGGACTGAGGGTAATCCGATACCCGAACAGGTAGCTTCGAAGTCCCAAATCCATCAACTGAAAGTATTCGCTGTGGATCTGCTCATCATATCCCCTAAGCCGCTGAAAGAGGGCGCGGTCATAAAAACCGAGACCCATGACGGGATAGAGGGTATGATCGGGCTTGTCCGGATCCATCGAGGGGAAGGATGAACCGGGATCGAGAATCTTTTCAAAGGGGGTCGGTGTTCGCAGGCAGGGAACGATCTCGCGGTACGCATTCGCGAGAATCGCCGAAGCGACCACCGGATGATTGCTTCGGCTCATCAAGTTCAGCAATCGGTCATATTCAAAGGTCACCACGACGGTGTCGCTTCGAAGAAGGAGAAAATAGTTGGTGTTGCACACCGAAGCGACTGCGTTCGCTTTTTCCCCGATATAGGTATTGCCGGAAAACACGATCAACGAGATGTGACGGTAGAGTTCCTGCAGCCGGGGAAAGTCGAACCGCCCGTCCTGGGTGATGACGAACAACGGGACCCTCGGCATGCTCCGCTGATAGAGTTCGATCGATCCAAGAAGTTCTTCAGCGCTCCCGCTGTCGATCAAGGCGATCGCCAATTGATCGACACCATAGGAGGAATGGGCATCACGAGCGGAATAGATTCGATAGTTAGTTGTCATTCTCCAAGAATACCATATCTTCCGGCCGGAAGATCACCCCTTTATGAGAGCTTCCCAGAATAACGGCAAACTCCGATGAGTCGTGACCGGCGACCTGTTTCAAATCAGCGGAAGAAAACGAGGACACCGCCCGGGCGAAGGGAGAACCATCGGGTGTCCGCACTTCAATGATCGCCCCCTCGCCGAAGGTTCCGTCTACCCTCACCACCCCTTTGGGAAGCAGACTCTTCTTTTTCAACAACGCGTTCTTCGCTCCTTCATCGATCTCAATCGATCCCTGGAAGGAGTTGTTCAAAATCCAGCGTTGGCGCTGACTGAGCGCTTTCGTCGGGTGGATGTACGTTCCCAGCGTTTCGCCGTCCAAGAGCCGCACTATGATATCGGGTTCATACCCGCTGGCGATGATCGTCCCGCAACCGGCGACCGCGGCGATCTTCGCCGCAAGAAGCTTGGTTTTCATCCCGCCGGTGGAGTGCGTCGAACCGGCACCCGCAGCATACGAGAGAATCGTGGAGTCAAGGGTGACAATCTCGCTCAGAAGATTCGCATCGGGATCCTTTTTGGGATCGGCGTCATACAGACCGTCGATATCGGTGAGAATGATCAACAGCTCGGCGTCGATTTTACTCGCGATGAACGCGCTCATCCGATCGTTGTCCCCGAATGCGGAACCGAGCGAATCAATGGAAACGACGTCATTTTCATTGAAGATGGGAACGACGCCCAACTCAAGGAGGGTTGAAACGCTGTTTCTAAGATTCACGTACGTCCGCCGATTGTTCACATCCAAGCGGGTAAGAAGAATTTGGGAGCAGATCAGGCCATGGGCTTTGAACGCCCGCCGATACGAGGTCATCAACAACGGGTTTCCGATCGAGGCGCACGCCTGGCGGAGGGCGGTCTGTTTCACCGGTCCTTTCAGGCGCAGCTCTTTTGCCCCCATTCCGATCGCACCGGAGGAGACGAGCAGCACCTGATATCCCTTCTCCATCAACGCGGCGATCTGACTTGCGATCGTATCGATATACGCCTCATCGATCCCCGCTTTCGTGGAGAGAAGGTTCGTGCCGACTTTTACTACGACTCGTTTGACTTGAGGAAGGTCGCGCTTCACACCGATCCTCCTTGCACCAAGGAAGGAACATCGATGGAAAGATCCTCGTGGAGATACTTTTTCGCATGTCTGCCGCTGTAGGTCGCAACGATCTGCCCCGAACCGCTCAGCAGATACTTCGAGCTCATCAGCCCGTCCAGACCGACGGGACCGCGGGCATGGATCTTCGTCGTGGAGATTCCCACCTCCGCTCCGAAGCCGAACCGGAACCCGTCGGCAAAGCGAGTCGAACAGTTGGCAAAGACATCCGCCGAATCGACCTCGATGAAAAATCTTCTGATCGCTTCGGAATCCTCGCTGACGATCGCATCAGTGTGATGAGATCCATACGTTTCGATGTGCTCGATCGCCTCTTTTAGCGAGTCGACGACTCGGATGTTCAACTCCAGGGCGAGGTATTCATTGAGATAATCGCCTTCTTTGAGCGGAATGCATTCGATCGACGCTTGAGTCCGCTCATCGCCGCGAATCGTCACGTTCGCTTCTTTGAGCGCCTTGCCGACCGTCGGCAAGAACTCATCCGCCAAGGAAGCGTGAAGAAGCAGGGTTTCTATCGCATTGCATGCCGCGGGATATTGTGTTTTCGCATCGATGATGATGGGAAGCGCCTTCTTAAGATCCGCCTGCTTATCGATGTAGAGATGGCAGATTCCGTCACTATGGCCGAGGACGGGAATCGAGGTGTTTTCCATCACGTAGGTGACGAACGCATTGGATCCGCGTGGGATGAGCAGGTCGATATCTTCGTCCATCTCCAGCATCTCCTTGACATCGCTGCGGCTCTCAAGAAGGGTGATGTATTCATCGCCAATGGCAGAACCTCGACTGCTCCGTCTGATCGATTCCACCAACGCGAGGTTGGTCCGGTTCGCTTCGCTGCCGCCTTTGAGGATGATCGCATTGCCGCTTTTGATGCACAATCCGACGATTTGAACCAAAGCATCCGGGCGGGACTCGAAGATCATTCCAATCACTCCGATTGGAACGGAGATCTGCTCCAGGACCAGTCCGTCATCGAGCAGGCGCCGCTGGAGCACTTTGCCGACCGGGTCGGTCAAGGCGGCGACCTGCTCCAAGCCGAGGATGACTTCGTTGAGCTTTTGTTCGTCAAACACAAGCCGTTTGATCAACGCATCGCCAATCTTATGTTCTTTCGCTTCACTGACGTCTCGTTCGTTGGCTGCCTGGATTACCGGCCAATCTCGCCGCAACCCGGCGGCAATCCGCTTGAGAAGATCGATCCGTTCTTCGTTCGTACTTACACCGAGAACGCGGGAACTCTCTTTCAGCGCCTTGATTCGCCCTTTCACGCTTTGACTCATCATACTCGTGCTCCTTACAGTAGAGTACCCGGAAGGAGCCATCGGTATCAAGGCAATCTTCGCATCTTTGCTCTAAAGATGCCGATCTATGCCCGTACGACGATTCCCTCGATCTCCTTGGAGACCCGACCGATGATCGCCGCTTCGATGCCCGCTTCACGCATGACCTTCAAAGCGTCATGCGCTTGTTCGACCCTCAGGGAGGCAAGCAGTCCTCCCGAAGTCTGCGGATCGAAAAGAAGCAGCTGCCGGGTTTCATCAAGCTCATCCAGATTGGAAACCAGGTGCTTTCGATGTTCGCGGTTGGTATAGCTTCCGCCGGGGATGAATCCTTGCTCAGCATAGCGTTTGACGCCCTCCATCAACGGAATGTCCTTCAGAACGATTTCAAATCCGTTGGGATTGTCGATCGCCATCTCGCTGAGGTGTCCGAGCAGGCCGAAACCGGTAACATCGGTGCACGCATGGACATCGAACTTCCTGAGAATCTCAGCTGCCTCTCTGTTGAGAGTGCTCATGACCTTGAGCAGGCGGTCTTCATCACCTTCTCCTGCGATTTGCGCTTTTACGGCGTTTTGCAGGATTCCCGATCCAAGCGGTTTCGTCAACAGAAGAAAATCACCATCCTGGGCCCGGTTGTTGGACCACATCTTATCCGGATGAACGGTTCCGACGACACACAGGCCGAACGTCAGCTGTTCATCTCTGATGCTGTGTCCACCGACAAGGGCGGCTCCGCTTTCCTTCAATGCATCAAGGGCGCCCTCAAGGATTTTGGTAAGGTAAGAACTGTCAAGCTTCTCTTCGGGAAAACTGACGATGCTCACCGCCATGATCGGCACCCCGCCCATCGCATAGATATCACTGATGGCGTTGGTCGCGGCGATTTTGCCAAAATAAAAAGGATCGTCGCACACCGGAGGAAAGAAATCCACCGTCTGGACGATCGCCAAATCGTCACTCAGCTTATACACCCCCGCATCTTCAGCGTGATTGAAATCGCTGAGTACGTTGGGATTATACGGTTGAACAAGTCCGCACAGCGCTTTATCGAGCATGGCGGGAGTTACTTTCGCCCCGCAGCCGGCGAACTTGGAAAAGGCTGTCAATTGCACTTCTTTCATGAAATCCTCCGAAATGCTTTTGCCCGCATGCCATCGATGACCTCCAAGACCGATCCGCCGAGAGCCCGGGCTTTATCACTGATCGTCTCGCAGTATGAAGCGATACCGCGAGGATCTATATCCGCTACTTTGAAGTTCTTTGGAACGACGATCCCGTCGTGCAGCATCCCCCGTACGACCCCATCGATAGGGGCGACGATCTCATCCGTTCCGACCATCGCCATTTTTTCGCCCTTTTTGACCATATCACCGATCTTCTTACGGGCGACGAACGTTCCTGCGCCGGGGGAATGCAGCACCCGTTCTTCCGCAAAACCGCCGATCGTTCCCGGAATTCCGGTATTCGCTTCGGCGCATCCCTTGCTGATGACCTTCCCGAGGTCATGCCCCCGCTTCGTTTCGATCACATAATCGCAATCGACCCCCGCTTCAAAGCCGGGGCCGAGAGCGATGACGAGCGGAGCCATCGCTTTATCGGTTCCGAGGTTCTTCTTGGCGATGATCGCATCGACGACGGCGAAGGGACGAAGACGTTCGATCACCGACCCGTCTGGGTCGACCATCAGCGCGACGATTCCCTGATCGAGAAGCGTCTTCGCCTCCTGATCGCTTTCGACCTTCCGGCAGACCACCGATTCAAGCGTCACTTCTCCCGTATACACCGCTTCGCTGAAGGCGACGGTTCGTCGAATCGTCGTCGGTTGCTCGATCTCAAGAACGCATACCCTATATCCCGCCTTTGCAAGACGGACGATCACTCCCGTCGCAAGGTCGCCGGCCCCGCGAACCACTATGAGATTCTCCGCCTTTCCGCTGAGACTTTGACCGGACCGGTCATTGAGCACCATCATCACTTCGGCCATCACGGCGATCGCTATCTCCTGAGGTGTCTCAGATCCGATATCAAGACCGACCGGGCTGTAGAAATGAGCTAAATGCTCACTGCCGATCTGCCTCTCCTCCTCCAAAGCCCTTCGATAGGTGTTTACCTTGGTGCGCGAGCCCAGCATTCCGATATAAGCGGCGTCGCTGGCGATGACCGCTTCCAGAACGGATTTATCCAGACCATGGGTGGCGATGATGACGGCACATTCCCGGTCGATTGGAAGATCCTTCATCGCCTCCTCGACCGTTTCGCCCACATGGAATGCCCCGGCATCGGGAAATCGTTCCTTTGTCGCATACTCCGCCCGGGTTTCGATCACCTCGATCCTGAATCCGCATCCCGCCCCGAGGCGGGCGATCTGTTCATTCACATGTCCGCCGCCAAACAGGAGCAAGCGTCGTTTGCTCGCGATCACGTCGATGAAAAATTCAAGCGTTCCGCCGCAGGCATGACCGTCTGTGATGGTAAGCGAAACATCCACATGGGTGCTTTTTCGTTCCGCTATCGCAGCGACCGCTCGTTTGATCACGGTAAACTCAGCGATTCCCCCACCTACTGTTCCGATCGTGCCGCCATCTTCCTTGACGATCATGTGGGCGTTGCTGCGCGGCGTGGAGCCGACGCTTTTCGTGATCGACACGAACGCAAAGGGGATGTTCCGATCCCGCAGAGCTGCGGCGCTTTCAAATATGTTCATAATCCACCTCGACAAGTCCCGGCAAGGACCGCTGTAATTCTTTTTTGAGCATGCCCTAAACGAAGGGCTTCGGCAACGATGGCATCACTTGTGGCATCGCTTTGATTATAAACCAATATCACAGGATGGGCTGCTGTCCCTTTCAGAATGCCATCTGGATGGTTGAGCAGTGCATCGAGGGTATCGAGGGTGATCCACGATTCCGTCGATCCGGTGGCGGCCCGGTATTCCCGCTCTCGATGGAACGTCTCTTCATCCAATCGCTTTCCTATTCCGCCCAGCCCGACAACCGCGATGATGCAATCGACCCATGGGGGAATCACCGGTTCACCTTCATTGTGAAACGCAAATGGTCTTCCTCGCGCGCCATCCGCTTCGATGAGGGTATATCCCCCCGCCTTGCTCGCCTCTTCAAGCAGTACTTGATCCACGCTTTCAAGCTTGTCTGCACCTTGTGCCGCCCAAAGCACTTGACGATTCCGCCCCACCTTCGGCGGACACGCCGGATCGGTAACGATTTCGTCAAACGGGTAGTCCATGTCGATCGGCGACGCCAGCTTGGTAGTCGTCGTGATGAGCACGCCTTCTTCCTTGAAGTAGTCCGCAAGCCCTATGATGATGCTTGTTTTTCCGCCACTTCCGGTAACGGCGATTCGTCTGGCAACGAGCGAATCGAGGCAGGCACCGAGCTCGGTAAAGAGAGAAAAAGCCATACACCAAGTCTAATCGTATGCCATTATGCAGTCAATTATAAAATGGAACAATTCGATTGTATTTTTGAATACATAATGGTACGCTGACAGAACATCAAGGAGGAATCCATGAAACGTTTATTACTCGTAGTTGCCACCCTGATTTTTGCCACATCGCTCATTGCCCAGCCAGTTATCGAGTCGGCACCCCAGGCTCAGCACTACAGCGCTACCGACGCAAGCGGGAGAACGGTCGCCCTCGACGAAAAGCCGGAAAAGATTCTCGTTGCCGCCAAAGCCGCTCTTATGCCTGCTCTTGCGCTTTTCCTGTTCCCGGAAGCTCAGGAGATAGAGATCAGTCTTTCCAAAACCGACCAGGGTCTGGGGGATTTCTTTTCCCTTGTCTGGCCGCATATCAACCCGGGCGGAAGGCTCGACCAGAACGCAAGCGTCGAGGAACTGATTACGAAACAAAGCGATCTCATTCTATTGAAAGCGACACACTTTGAAAGCTTGGGCAAAAAACTTGACCAGGTCGGAGTCAAAAACTTCACGATGAGTCTGGAGACATGGGATGAGTGGCAAGCCGAACTGATCCAGCTCGGTAAACTTCTGGGTTCGGAAGATCGTGCTCATCTCATTCTGAGCTTATATGAAGAGCGCATCACACCCATCCAAAAGCGCGTCGCAGGCTTGCCGGATGACCGGAAGCCCGACGTTCTCCTTCTTCAAGGAGCTCGGAGCGATAATGCGTTCTCCTTTAAAATCGCTCCCGATTCATGGCTTCAGACGTGGGTCGTCGAATTGGTCGGAGGGATCCCGGTCTGGAAGGGGTCAAACAAAGCGGCAAGCGGCTGGTCGGTGGTGACCTTTGAACAGATCGCGACGTGGGACCCCGATCTCGTCGTAGTCATAAGCTATAACGCTCCGGCTTCCATCTATCAGGATGCAATCTACGACTCGCCGGTATGGAAGGAGCTCACCGCGGTGCGAAATGCAAGTGTGTACGCCAGTCCATCCGATATGATGAACTACATTCAACCGGTGGCATCGTGGATTCTCGGTGCCCAATGGCTGGCCAAGACGATCCATCCGGAGCTCTTCACCGATCTTGACATGGATGCGGAAATCCGTAGCTTCTATACGGATTTCTACGGAATCACCGATTCGACGCTGCTCGATGAATTCGTTTCCCGCTTTCAGAAATCAACAGCCAATAATTGATGAACGAATACGAAATACAAAAACGCTATAAGATGATCACGCTCTTGGTTCTTATCGCTTTGAGCGTGATCTTCGGCATCCTCTCATTGTTTGTCGGTCGTTATCCGAAAGCGGGGTTTACTCCGCTTTCTCTGTTTTACACCGATTCCGTGGCTCGAACGATTCTCATCAAGATCCGGCTTCCTCGAGTCGTTCTGGCTCTCGCCGCAGGGGCGATGCTCGGGGCAAGCGGCTTCACATTTCAACTGCTCTTCTCCAACCCCCTCGTTGAGCCGGGGTTTCTCGGAATAAGCCAGGGAGCCGCGTTCGGGGCGGCTCTGATGATCGTCTTCGCCAGCACATCATCCCTCGCCGTTCAAATCTCGGCGATGGTCTTCGGGCTCTTGGGGTTGTTTTTTTCGTATTTCCTTTCCACCCGGTTCCGCTTCGGAGGGGCGTTGCTGCGCCTGGTCTTGGCGGGAATCGCCGTCTCGGCCTTCTTCTCCAGCGGCTTGGGGGTGATCAAACTCGTCGCCGAACCGACGAAGGATCTTCAAGACATCACCTTTTGGATGATGGGGGGACTTTGGAACGCTTCTTGGGTTTCTATCATTCCGATCTTGGCCGTGATAGCGATCGCGTTGACGATCCTCTATGTGAACCGTTTCACCCTCAACCTTCTTTCGATCAATGAGAAGACTTCCTTTTCCTTGGGTCTCAATCCAAAACGCCAGCGAATCATGCTGCTCATCGCAGCCACGGTGGGAACAACGTTCACGATCAGCGTCACCGGTCTCATCGGATGGGTCGGATTGATTACCCCTCACATCGCCAGAAAAACATTCGGCAGTGAAGCGACCCATGCTCTTCCCGCCTCAATGATCATGGGATCGTTCTTCCTGCTCCTCTGCGATTCATTCGGAAGAACGATTCTTCCGACGGAGATTCCCATCGGATTGTTGACCAGCCTCTTCGGCGCTCTGATCTTCGTCATCATACTTTCCAGCAAAAGCCAGGAGGGCAAAGCATGACGTTCCTTTCAATCGACAGACTCTCCTACCGGTACCCTGCCGGAATCAATGCGCTTCGATCCGTCACGCTTTCAATCGAGAAAGGCTCCTCCGTCGCGATTCTCGGGTCCAACGGGGCGGGAAAATCGACGTTGCTCGATATTCTTCTAGGATATACATCAAGCACTTCGGTTTTCCTCTATGGCAAACCGCTTTCGGAGTATGGCCGGAAGGAGTTGGGGCGGCTCATCGCCCTTGTCCCTCAGAAGGAGCAATTCTCTTTCGCCTACACCCTCCTCGATTACACCCTCTTCGGCCGGGCTCCATATCTTTCGCCGATGGGCTCGCCCACAAGCACCGACAGCTTGATCGCCTACGAAGCGTTGGCGAAGGTCGGCCTCGGCGGTTTTGAAAACCGCAGCATCACCGCGCTTTCCGGGGGTGAGCAACAGCTCCTCCTCATCGCCAGAGCGATTGCTCAGGAATCGGAGATCCTGTTGCTCGACGAACCGACCTCCAGCTTGGATCCGGCGAATCGGAAACGGATTCTCACCCTGCTCAAGCAGCTGCACGCCGAGGGCAAGACGCTGATCTTCACGACCCATGACGCAAACTTCGCGTATGAACTCTCAAGCGATATCGCTTTGCTGAAAGGCGGCATGTTGCTGGGCTATGGAAAAAAAGAAGAGGTGGTCAAAAGCGAACTTCTGACCACCTTGTATGATACTCAACTGACCGTAACCGAGATTGACGGCCGTACCATCATCTATTGATCCAGTTCCAAATCGACGAAGCTGAATGTTCTGACATCGAAGAGACCCATATCGGTAAGCTTGTACGTCGGGATGACCGGCAACGCCATGAAGCTTAGCGTGGTGAACGCATCGATGCCGGGATTCACGGAGAGCTTCTCGGTCGCCATGTCATGAAGGTGCTGAAGCTTCTTTCCAACCTCCCCCCCCTTCTCATAGCTGATCAGTCCGGCTACCGGCATCTCCAGAGTCGAAAGGATCTTTCCATTTTGGACGACGGTCATTCCTCCGCCTGCTTCGATCAGATGTTCGACCGCTTTGGCCATATCCGCATCATTGTCGCCGGCGACGACAAGGTTATGCGAATCATGCCCGACCGTTGAAGCGATCGCGCCGCTCTGCAGACCGAATCCGCGGATCAACCCGAGCCCGACAGTCCCCAGCCCCTTATGACGTTCGATGACCGCAAGCTTGATCACATCCTGATCGGGATCATGAACCCACAACCCCTTCTCCACCTTGACGAATGCTTCACCCGGATTCGTTACCACCCCGCCGGGAACGATATCGATGACCCGTACCCGATTGTGCTTCAATTCAAGCGCAAGCCGCCGGGCGGAAAAATCTTTGATATTCATCTTCGCCGAGACTCGGGAATCTTTCTTTGCTTTGGATGGTTTGAGCATGGTTCCTTCCTGAGCGACGAGAACCCCGCCTGTGTACACTTGGTGCATCCTGAATCCGACGAGATCCTCGGCAAGACAGAAGTCCGCCCGTCTACCCGGAACGATCGCTCCACGATCGTTTAGACCATAACATTCGCTGGAATTGATCGTCGCCATGCAGATCGCTTCAATCGGATCGAGGCCTTCACGGACAGCGATGCGGATGTTGTTGTTTATATGCCCTTCTTCAATGATGCTGACCGGCTGACGATCATCGGTGCAGAAACAACAGCGCCGACTGTTCTTTGAATCGACTCCTCCAAGCAACGGCAACACGTTGTTGCACGCTGAACCTTCCCGAAGGTGCACGTACATCCCTCTTCGAATCCGATCTCTTAATTCAGCGGGGGTTTCACACTCGTGGTCGGTTTTGATGCCGCTCGCGGCATACGCATCCAGATCGGAATCATATACTGCCGGACTGTGTCCGTCGATGATCTTCTTCGCTTCTTTGGCGACCATGATCTTATCGATCACCAGATCTTTGCCTGCGACCACCCCGGGATAATCCATCATCTCGCCAAGTCCGACAACGCGCTCATGGTCCATGACGCTTGCGATATCTTCGGCGGTGATTACCGCCCCGGCGTGTTCGAAACTTACCGAGGGGACACAGGAAGGAACGACAAAAAACGCCTGCAACGCACTCTCTTTGCTCGCTTCAAGCATATAGCGCAATCCATCAAGCCCGGCAACATTGCAGATTTCATGCGGATCGGCGATTACCGTGGTCGTACCGTGGGGTACGACAAGATTGGAAAACTCTTCTGGAGTCGTATGACTCGATTCGATGTGGACATGGCTGTCTATCAATCCGGGGATGAGGAATCGACCCCCGCCATCAACGGTCTTCTTCGCCTTTCCCCCTCCGGCAGGAGCGAAGCCCGCGATATGGCCCTCGCTGATCAAGAGGTCCGCTTCAAACCACTCTTTATTGAACACATCGAGAATATGTGCGTTTGTGATACACAGATCCGCGCTCTCCCTTCTTGCACTGGCAGCGATGAGTTTTTGCAGCTTCTTTTTGTCCATCAGACCCTCCATATGATTCCTTACAGTGTATCATGTCGTTCGTCATCTTCAAGGCAAAAGCGAACATTTTCACATCTTTAAAAGACATGGTCATGTTGCATGTGTTGCGCATGTGCAAGTATTGTTTTTACTTACACAACAAGCTTGTTGCAATTTTTTGCTTCTTTACAGGACTTGGTCCTGCATAAACCAATAGTTGTGAAGTGTCAAAATTAACTATTTCTCAATTTTTGTCAACAAACTACAAAATTCATCAATTTACGCGAAATTTAGGACAATTTGGATGATTTATCTGTATTTATTCTCTCTAATGCGGTAGAATGGATATATCAAAACATCTGCAAGGAGCGAATAGATGGACAAGTTTTTCAAAATCACTGAACGAAAAACGACCGTCAGAACGGAAATCGTGGCAGGAATTACAACGTTCCTCACCATGGCTTACATTCTGGTGGTCAACCCGGACATTCTGTCTGCCACTGGAATGTCGTTTGAGAAAGTATTCTCCGCAACGGCAATTTCATCCGCCATCGCCACATTGATCATGGCGCTGATGGCAAACCTTCCCTTCGCCTTGGCCCCTGGAATGGGCCTGAACGCATTCTTTGCATTCAGCGTCGTCCTCGGCATGGGGTATTCTTGGCAGCTCGCACTTACGGCGGTCTTCATTGAAGGTATCATCTTCATCATCCTGACCTTCGTGAATATCCGAGAAGCGATCATCAACAGTATTCCCGCAAACCTGAAAAAAGCAATTGGAGTCGGAATAGGATTCTTCATTGCCTTTATCGGCTTGCAGAACGCCGGAATCATCGTTGATAATCCTGCAACTCTTGTTGCTCTCAATCCGGGGTGGTTCAAAGGCGGTCCAGGCTTGGCAATGCTCGGTCTCTTGATCACCGGAGTCCTCCTTGCATTCAAGGTCAGAGGAGCGCTCTTGATCGGTATCGTCATTACCACCATCATCGGTGTCCCCTTTGGTATCACCCAATACGCTGGTGGCAAGTATATTCCTCCGGCGCCGTATTTCTTCCCGCTCGAGTTCTCGAAACAATTATTCACGCTTGACTTCGTCATCGTCATGTTCACCTTCCTTTTCGTCGACATGTTCGACACGGTCGGAACGCTGATCGGATGCGCGACAAAAGCGAACATGATCCGGGAAGACGGTTCGATTCCCAACGTCAAAGAAGCGTTGTTTGCTGACGCGGTCGGAACTGCCGTTGGTGCTATCCTCGGAACCTCCACCGTCACAACGTACGTCGAATCTTCGGCGGGCGTCGTCGAAGGCGGACGAACCGGATTGACCGCTCTCGTGGTCGCCATTCTCTTCTTCGTCTCCCTTTTCCTCGTACCGCTTTTCAGCTCGATTCCGAGTGTAGCGACCGCCCCGGCTCTGATCATCGTCGGAGTCTTCATGATCACGCCGGTTGTTGATATTGACTGGGATGATATGACGGAAGCGATTCCCGCGTTCTTGACGGTCATCTTCATGGTTGCCGCATACTCGATCGCCGAAGGCATCATGTTCGGTGTCGTCTCCTATGTCCTTCTTAAACTCTTCTCCAAGAAGAACAAGGAAATCGGTCTCCCAACATGGATTCTCTTTGGTCTCTTCGTGTTGAAGATCATCTTCAATGCTCTGGGCAATATGTAATAATCTCAACGACACACATAGGTGGACCGATTGGTCCACCTTTTTGTGCCTTCTTGTCTTTCATCAATGAGTGTTCTTGGCTACAATGAATCCATGATCCCGTTTGATCCCACAAAAAAATATCTGATTACAGGAGTGGCCGGTTTCATCGGCTTTCATCTTGCATCATCCTTGCTCAAACAAGGCTGCAACGTCGTCGGCCTTGACAATCTCAACTCCTATTACGATGTCCAACTGAAACGCGAACGGCTGAAGCTTCTCGGTTGCGAGAATTTCACTTTTTATCACGCCGACTTAACCGATAAAAAGAAGCTTGAAGCGATCTTTCAGCGCCATCCCGCCACCCACGTGATAAACCTCGCAGCCCAGGCGGGGGTTCGCTATTCTATTGATCATCCCGATGCGTATATCAGTTCAAACATTCAGGGGTTTCTGAATCTTCTGGAAACAATCCGCAACCATCCGGTTGAACACCTCGTGTATGCATCTTCTTCCTCGGTATATGGGAAAAATACAAAGATCCCCTACTCGGTTCATGATCGGACCGATGAACCGGTGAGTCTGTATGCGGCAACCAAGAAAGCCAACGAGCTCTTCGCCCACACCTACCAGCACCTCTATTCGATCAGGACGACCGGGGTCCGCTTCTTCACCGTCTACGGTCCATGGGGCCGGCCGGATATGGCGTACTACTCTTTTACCAGGAAGATCTTCAGCGGCGAAACGATCGACGTGTACAACAACGGCGATATGTGGCGGGACTTTACCTTCATCGACGATGTGATCAATGTTTTGGAGCATATCATCCCGATCGTTCCGGAAGATCGTCCGGTCATCCACAATATTGGAAACAACAACCCGATTCGCCTCTCCCACTTCATTGAAGTGCTCGAAGAGGTTATCGGCAAGAAAGCGAACAAGAACTTCCTGCCGATGCAAGATGGGGATGTTTATCAAACGTATGCGGATATCTCCGATCTCCAACGTGACTTCGGCATTACCATCAATACGCCGATCGAGCAGGGGCTTGCCGCCTTTGTTGCATGGTATCGCTCATATTACAATGTTTGAACATGCATGATCTCATCGTGATCGGAGGGGGCGTTGCCGGCCTCTTCCTCGCCGCAAATCTCCCTGATAGGCAGGTGCTTATCCTCGACCATGCCAAAACGGTGGGTAGCAAGCTTCTTATCACCGGAGGGGGAAGCGCCAATATAACCAACGATCTCTCATCAAGAGAACTGCTTGTCCATTTTTCGACCAAAGCGATGCGGAACTTCCTTGCTCCTTCACTGTTGAGTTTCACCCCTTCCGATCTGATGAACTGGTTTGAGGATCGGGGTGTCGAGCTCATAGTCAGAGCGGATGGGCACGTGTTTCCCTCCTCGCTTGATGCCCGGACGATTCGTACTGCCCTCATTTCTCATGTCAATTCGGATATCCGTACCGATTGTACGGTTACAGGAATCATCAAAGATGAAGAATCGTTCACGATTCACACATCCGATAGATCGTTTACAACTCGGTTCGTCTGCTTGGCCACCGGAGGAATGAGCTGTCCCGCAACCGGCAGCGATGGCAGCGGATACACCTTGGCGAAAGCGTTGGGGCATACGATCGCACCTCCAAAACCCGCTCTCACTCCAATTATCACCAATGAAAAAACAGCTCATCTCAGCGGTATTTCGCTGTCCGACGTCTCCGTCACTCACAAAAGATCTACTACACTCGGTGACCTTCTCTTCACCCATGACGGACTCAGCGGGCCGGTCATCCTCAACCTTTCACGGGCTGTTGCAAAGGGTGATGCGGTGACGATTTCCGTCCTTGATTCCGCTACTCTTGAGGAGAATCTCCTAACCTTCCCTCAAAAGCGGATTTCAACGATCATCAAGACGCTGGGAGTACCCGCATCGTTTGCAAAGGAGATCTGCGAACGATCGAGTCTTGATTCTGCTCGGAATGCGGGCACGCTTCGAAAAGAGGAGCGGAAGCTCCTCTGTCGCACGGCGGGTGCGTTGTCATTCGAAGTGAAAGCCACCAAAGGGTTCAAGCAGGCGATGGTAACTTCCGGCGGAGTCGAGCTTTCGGAGGTCGATCGAAAAACGATGGAATCGAGAGTGACACCCGGCCTTTTCTTCTGCGGAGAAGTTCTCGACTATGATGGTGAAAGCGGCGGTTATAACATTCAGGCTGCGTGCAGTACCGCTTACTTGGCCGCTGAAGCAATAAGAAAAAAGATAGACTCCGGTCGTCAATCGATGACACAAAACAAGGAACCGAAAGGCTCCTTGTCTGTAGACATATAGCTTGCTCTTTACACTTACTTGATGCGTTTCTTTCCCTTCTCAAGGATTTGCTCAAGCTTCGCCGCCGGATCTTTGAATCGGGCGAGGAAGATCATCGCCGCGATGATGTACGGCTTATAGCTTGCTTCCTTATAGAGCGGAACGATGTATCGATCGAAGACCGATGCTTCGACTTCCCCTTCTTTGCAGGAGACGCCGGTGATGTCGGCGGGCAGGCAGTGCATATAGAGCGCCTTGCCATCCTTGGTGGTGGCCATCAGCTCTTCGGTGCACGTCCAATCCTTGAACTTGGCGTTGTTCAGCAGACAACGCTTCTCCAGCTCCTTCAATCCTGCCTGGTCGTTGTGCTCGACGATTTTCGTTCGCTCTTCCATCACGGCAAACGGCGCCCAGCTCTTCGGATAGACGATATCGGCATCCTTGAACGCTTCAGCCATCGTGTCGACTCGCTTGTACGATCCACCGTTCGCTTTCGCGTTCTTCTTGGCGACTTCTTCAACTTCGCTCATCACGTTGTACCCTTCAGGGTGAGCGAGCACGACATCCATTCCGAAGCGGGTGAAAAGTCCGATGACTCCCTGAGGAACGGAAAGAGGCTTGCCGTAGGAGGGACTGTACGCCCATGTCATCGCCACTTTCTTGCCCTTGAGATTTTCCACGCCTCCAAAATGGTCGATTACATGGAGCATATCCGCCATCGTCTGTGTCGGGTGGTCGATGTCGCATTGAAGGTTCACCAGCGTCGGTCGTTGTTCCAACACCCCTTGGTCATACCCTTCTTGCACAGCATCAGCAACTTGCTTCATATAGGTGTGGCCTTTGCCAATATACATATCATCTCGAATTCCGATGACATCCGCCATGAAACTGATCATATTAGCGGTTTCCCGAACGGTCTCGCCGTGAGCGATCTGGCTCTGCTCTTCATTGAGATCCTGGACTTCCAAGCCAAGCAAGTTACAGGCGCTGGCAAAGCTGAACCGGGTTCGCGTTGAATTATCGCGGAAGTTGGAAATTCCAAGACCGCTTGAAAACACCTTTGGTGAGATGTTTGCTTCCCGCATCGCGCGGAGAATTTCGGCGACTTGAAACACTGCGGCAAGTTCATCATCGGTTTTGTCCCAGGTCAGGAAGAAGTCGTCGAGATACATCCCATCGCTCTTCAGCGTTTTGAGCTTCTCGATCATTGTCTTGATAGCGGTTTTGTCTTTCATTCATGCAGCCTCCGTGGTAATGTTCCGAAAAAAATCCGGACAACAATACTTTACCATAGCAGAGTATTATTGTCCAGAAATTTGTTGCAGTTTGTTGCATTCGAAGAATCTAGATCTTACCCATCTCCCGTAAAAGCTTCTCGGGAGTGAACGGCCATGACCTCATCCAAACTCCTACTGCATCATGAATTGCAATTGCGATCGCCGGTGCCGCTCCGTTGGTCGAAATCTCACTGATCGATTTAGCCCCATAGGGACCGACCTCGTCGTCGACGTCGATCAGGACCGCTTTGAAATCATCCGGCTGCTCGGTGATCATCGGAACGCCGTAATCGCCTAAGCGGGTATTCTGGATATACCCTTTCTCATCGATCGTCATATCCTCATAGAGGGTGTGTCCGATCGACTTCAACGCTGCTCCGTACATCTGACAAAGCGCCATCTCCGGATTGATCGGGGTTCCCGCATCCTGAAGAGCGTAGTACTTTTCAACCTTGATCTGACCGGTTCGGGTATTGACCGCGACCTGAGCGAAGTGGGCGCCGTACGGAATCGAGTTGTGCTCCGTGGTAAAGGAACCCTTGCCCATCACCTGACCGCGACCCGTGCCATCCAAGGCGGCATGCCCCAGCGTGGTATACGAGATCGATGCACCCGTCTTGGTCGAGTACACCTCGCCCGGTGAGCGAAGAGCCAGATCTTCAACCTTCTCGCCAAGCTGGTGCGCTGCTTCATCGAGGATGTTGCGCTTCAGGTCTTCAACCGCATAGTAGGTTGCGTTTCCGCTGAAGTACGTTCCCGAAGACGCATACGCTCCGGTGTCGAAGGGGCAGCTGTCCGTATCACCGCTGGTGACGGTGATTTTGTCGAGGGGAACATACAGGCCTTCGGCGACGATCTTTGCGGATATCGTATCCAAACCGGTTCCGATATCCGCTCCGCCGGAAAAGAGCTGGATGCTCCCGTCGGGAAGCAGTTTCGCCCATGCGTTTCCCTGGTCGAGGCCCGGCAGACCGCTGCCTTGTTGAATCATCGCAAATCCTTTGCCGATCTTCCAGTCTCCGCCGGGACCTTTTTCCTTCTTGCCCCAGTTGATCATCTTCGCGCCTTGGGCGATCGCTTCGCCGAGACCGCAGGAACCGACCGGAACGACCTTGCCCTCTCGTCCTTCACCGAGACCGCGAAGGATTTCAAGCATATAGCCCGACTCGACCTTGTTCTTGTTCACCAAATCGTAGTAGTCGACCCCAAGCCCATCTGCCAGCTCCGCAAGAGCGGTCATCAGAGCATACGTGCCTTTCGGGGCTCCGTATCCTTGATATGCACCGGTCGGAGGGATATTGGTGTAGTAGGTGTAGACATCGAATTTCATGTTGTCGCACTTGAGCAGCGGCAGCGTCTTCGAACAGGCGTTCATCGGAACGGTCAGACAGTGGTTTCCATACGGTCCGGTGTTCGCCCGGACATCCATGTACACCCCGGTAAGCGTTCCATCTTTCTTCGCTCCGAGTTTTACCGTTACCCGCATCGGGTGCCGGGTGGAGTTCGCGATGAACTCCTCTTCTCGGGTATTCCGATAATAAATGGGTCTACCGGTCAACCATGTCGCGTAGCCGACGAGATCTTCAACGAGGATATCCTGTTTGGAACCATATCCGCCACCGACCCGTTCCTTGATGACCCGTACTTTGTGTTCGGGAATCTGGCACATCTTAGCGACGATTCGCCGGACGTGGTAAGGAACCTGCGTTGATGCGTGGACGACCAGCCTCCCCCCGTCAATCTTGGCGTAACAGACGTGCGGCTCCAACGGAGTACATTGGATCTGGTTGGTCTGATAGGTGCGCTCGATCACAAGATCCGCTTCTTTGAACCCTTTCTCTACACTCCCGATCTCCCCATGGGCTGCACTGGCGATGTTGCGTCGAACATCCCCGTGGAGCGGGAATTGATAGATCACCTTTCCATCTCTGGGATCGGCGCTCTTGTTGTACTCATCGAGCCCCTCGGGAGCGCCGACGACATATTCGACGACCGAGTTGTGCACCAGACTCGCTCCATCAGCCATCGCCTCTTCGACGGTGAACACCGGCTTGAGCACTTCGTATTTGACATCGATCAACGTCAGCGCTTTGCGGGCGATTTCGAGAGTCTCCGCGACGACTGCAGCAACGCGGTCGCCGACGTGGCGAACTTTTCGGTTCATCAGCTTTCGATCATACGGACTGGGTTCGGGATTGCCTTGGCCGGCCTGCATGTAGTACACGTCGGGCACATTCTTGTGAGTGATGACTGCAACCACCCCTTCCAGCGCCTCGGCTTTGGCGGTATCAATCTCGGTGATGTACGCCATCGCATGGGGGCTTCGAAGAATCGCCATCGAATAGTAGCCCTGTTGAAGCCGGTCCTCAACGAACGCCGCCTCTCCGGCGACGAGGGTCGGTCCGTCTACCTTGCCTTTCGGTTTCCCGATGTATTTGAGATGATCGCGGAACATTGGGCTGATTGGAGTCTTATACTTGCCGAACTCGATCAACTCGCGAGCGAGCTGAACCGCCAGGTAATAATGCTCGTATCCCGCGTCCCGGATGAAGATGCCGCTTAGGACTTCTTTGATCTGTTCACGAGTGGGATTGGGTTCATGCTCCAGAAGCCATGTCAACAGCAATGCCGCCTGGGGGGCATTATAGGCACTTTGAACGACTCCCGCATCGATCATCGCCCGTTGGACCGGATTGAGGTTTCGGCTGTTTCCCATCGAATCCGCGGTGAGAATCTCGCTGCCGTCCGCCTGAGCCGCATTCATCAAGTTCGCATACACGGGCAGATCGTTGAAGATTACCGTATCGCTTCCGGCAAACCCGTCCCCGTCATCACTGTCGCGAACGTTGGTATATCCGAGGCGAACCAGCATCGCCCGCAATGTCTCGGAGCCTTCAACGGCAACCTTATGTTTTTTTCCATTTACCGTGAATTGAATGGTCATCGTCGGCCTCCTTTGAGGAATTCACCATAGAGCATCGCGACTCCTTCACCGGCGATATAGCGCTTGTACTCGCCGCTTCCGGTGTAATCGCTCTTTACCGTTACTTCCGCTGCAACTGATTTGGCAAGCCCTTCTTCAGTGGTGATTTCGCCTTTCTCGATCTTGTTTTCGGTCTCTTTGAGCCGCAACATCCCAACGCTATAGACTGCTGCGTACACGCGGACCTTTGAAGAATCTTTTTCCGCTCCGAAGCCTACCGTGACCGCAGCACGGTTTTGACTGCTTACCGCAAAGCGGAGCGTACCGACGAACCGACCGCTCTTCCTGATCCTGAATCCCAGAATCAGGACTCCTTGGTAGTTGGCGATGTGTTCATGGTACTCGCGAACCGGAACTTCGTCTTCGAAGTACTTGCCCTTGTCACTGATCGTGGCGATCAGGAGTGTGGCCCTGCTTGCCAGAAGAACCGGGCCGATATACGACCGACCGTGCATCAATGCGAAGTTTCCGCCGATCGTCGCCATATTGCGTCTGGTGAAAGAACCGCAGAAGAGCGCCGCCTCCTTCAACCAGGAAGGAACGGCGGAACTGGTTGCAATCGTTTGCAGGGTTGCCATCGAACCGATGATAAGTTCATCCCCTTTTTCTTCAATCTTGTTCAATCCAAGCTTGGAAAGATCGATCGCCACCTCCGCTTGGACAGTGGATTTCAGGCGGTTGATCTCCGTCCCTCCAGCATAGAACACACTCTTATCGTGTGAGCGCTTTGCATTCAACGCTTCCTCTCTACTTTGTGCTACGAGGAATTTCTTAATCATAACGCCTCCTTTCGCGCTGCTCGATCAAGCATTCGCTTGCTGATCGCATTGGCTTTTTCGGTCAGCAGCGCTTCGTCAAATCCGACCAGGGTTCCCCGGTCGACCACTACCTTACCGTTGATGATCGTATAATCAGTGTAATGGCTGTCGCCGCAGAAGAGAAGAGCGGCGACGGGGTCGCTTTGAGCCCCGGCATACGCCGCAGTCGAAAGATCCCAGATCGCGGCATCGGCCGCCCAGCCCTCTTCAAGCTTGCCGACGTTGGTGAAGTTCAGCATCTTCGCCCCGTTGAT
>JAAYQW010000063.1 GCA_012519115.1 Spirochaetales bacterium | reverse complement strand
TTGAAAAAACCCGCCACTCACCTCCGTGAGTGGTGGCTTTATTGGAGGAGTCATGCACAACGTATTGGAAAGCTGTGAAACAAAAATGAAGAAGTCGGTGGAAAGTCTTCAGCGCGAGTTCGCGACCTTGCGGACTGGTCGCGCCTCCGCTTCTTTGCTTGATCGGATTCGCATCGATTACTACGGCACTGAGACCCCGCTCAATCAGGTTTCAACGATCAGCACCCCCGAGGCCCGCACGATCGTCATCCAACCCTGGGACAAGAGTCTGCTCAACGTCATCGAAAAAGCGATTCTGAAAAGCGATTTGGACCTGCCGCCGAATAATGACGGAAAACTTATCCGGCTCAACTTTCCCCCATTGAATGAAGAGCGGCGTAAAGCATTGGTGAAAACCGCCAAGTCGATCGCCGAACAATCCCGCGTCGCCATTCGAAATATTCGTCGTGAAGCGATCGATGATCTGAAAAAGCTTGAGAAATCGAGTGAAATCAGTGAAGATGAGCAAAGAGACGGTGAGGCTCGAGTTCAAAAGTTGACTGATTCGTATGTCGAACAGATCAACGCCCTCTCTGATGAAAAAGAGAAGGAGATAATGGAGATCTGACGGATGAGTGACGACCGGCCTGGTCTGAAGCACCTTGGGATAATCATGGACGGGAACGGGCGGTGGGCGAAGAAACGGAACCTGCCGCGGACCGCCGGCCATCTTGAGGGATTGAAGGCGCTAAAAAGAGTTATTATTGAAGCGGCGAACCAACAGATCAAGTGGGTAACGTTTTATGCCTTTTCGACGGAAAACTGGAAGCGCACTGAAGAAGAAGTTTCCTATTTGATGCGGCTGTTCACCAGCAAGCTTCTCGGTGAACTCGCCTTTTACCGGACCCATCAGATCCGGATCTTGGCAATCGGCGATCTTCTTGGGCTGTCGTCTGAAGTGCAGGACGTCATTACCAAAACCGTTGAAGCGACGAAAGACCACGAAGGCATCACCGCAGTGATAGCGATCAACTACGGTGGTCGGGATGAGATCGTGCGCTCGGTAAATCGATTGATCGCTTCGGACAATCAGATCACCGTCGAGTCGATCGCTTCCAATCTGGACTTGTCCCAAGCTCCTCCTGTGGATATGATCGTGCGAAGCGCCGGTGAAATGCGGCTCAGCAACTTTCTTCTCTGGGAGAGCGCTTATGCTGAATTTGGGTTTTATGAACCGCTGTGGCCGGATTGGGGCGCCAAAGAGATTCAATTGATCGTTGGTGATTACGCCAAGCGGGTGCGCACCTATGGGGGGCTTGAATGAACTCGACGATAAAGCGCGTATTGACCACGATCATCGCCCCTCCTCTGCTCTTCGCCTTGATTTTCTTTCTTCCTCACGCCTCCTATGCCGCCCTCAGCGTTCTTGCGATGCTGGTTGCGATCGGTGGAGCGTACGAACTCAGAAACCTCGCAAACAGCGCTCATGGAACGACCGGAGGAATGCCCGTCGCCATCACTGCCCTCCTTCCCCTCGCCCAGTGGGTCCAAAACCGCTATCTTCCCCGCGTTGAAGTAACATTTTTCACGTTCATCATCCTGTCCTTGGTACTCTGCGGCATGGAGCTGAGCAAAGGCAAGGAGGATGCGTATGCCGCTTCGGTCCTCAGGCTGGCGAACGGGATATTGATTCTGTTCTACCCGGGCTTGCTCATCACCTTCATCCAGCGGATCACGGTCTTCCAAACTCCCGGAGAGTTGTTGATTCTCTTCTTCCTGCTCATTTTCGGCAATGATGTCTTTGCGTATGTTTTCGGAATATGGTTGGGTAAAAACAATCGCGGTTGGGCGAGTGTAAGTCCCAACAAGTCAATTGCGGGCCTTGTGGGTGGAATCCTTTCCGCGGTGGTTATCGGTGGACTCTTCGTGTTTTTCATACCGACCTTGTCCGGTGCGATTTCCTCACCCAAGGCGATCGTCCTCAGCGCGCTCACTGCGATCGTCGCCAATATCGGTGATCTGATCGAATCGGCGTTTAAACGATCCGCAAAGATGAAGGACAGCGGCACTTTGATTCCCGGCCGAGGAGGCTTGCTCGATTCGATTGATTCGATGCTCGTCGCTGCCCCTATCTTTTATCTTCTCCTCGCCATCTTCGGCGTGCAATGAAGCGGATAGCGATCCTCGGAGCTACCGGCTCGATCGGGACAACCGCCCTCTCTGTACTGCGTACCCGCTCCGATCTTCCCCTGAAGGTCGTTTCACTCTCCGCCCACAACAACAAAGAACGTCTTCTTGCCCTCTCCAAAGAGTTCGATGCTGAGGCGCTCTGCTTTACCGGCGATGATCAGAAAGGGGGTTTTCATGGTTATGATGGCCTCAAAGCGATGCTTGACGAATATCCGGTGGATATCGTCCTCAATGGAATCGCCGGTTTTGACGGATTGAAAGCTTCAATCGCAGCCCTTGAAGCAGGCTGTGATCTTGCCCTTGCCAACAAAGAATCGGTGGTCTGTGGAGGATCGCTTCTTTTTGAGCTTGCAAAGAAACACGACGCCAAGATCATTCCGGTAGACAGTGAACACTCGGCGATCTTTGAGCTCTTGAAAGGAAGAGTGAGGGAAGATGTCTCTTCGTTGATTCTTACGGCAAGCGGCGGACCGTTTCGAAACCGTAGCCTTTCCACCTTCGATTCGATCGCCGTAGACGATGCACTTTCCCACCCTACCTGGCGGATGGGAAAGAAGATCTCGATCGATTCCGCCACGATGGCGAACAAAGCGCTGGAAGTGATCGAAGCTTCCTATCTCTTCGGCTTTCAAGGTGATGAAATCGAAGTCGTCATCCATCCCCAATCGATCATCCATTCGATGATTCGCACTCGGGATGGAGCGATCTATGCCCAGTTGGGAAACCCGGACATGAGTCTTCCGATCATCAACGCGCTCACGTCGATGAGCTCCGATCTGGTAAAACCGCTTAATTTCAATCACCTTTCCCTGACCTTCGAAGAGATCGACTATGCACGCTTCCCGCTCCTTCGATGCGGGTATGACGCCCTTTCCCGCCAAGGCGGATATCCCTTGGCGTTCAATGCGGCGAATGAAGTCGCCGTGGAGGCGTTTTTATCCGAACGAATCACCTATCCCAAACTGATTGATATCGTTCAAAGAACATTGGATCATGATTGGACCTTCACCCCGACAACCGTGGAGGAGATAATCGCCCTCGACCGAGAGGTGCGCTTGGCAAGCAAGGAGCTCATGTGAGCTATTTTCTGGCCCAGATGATCAAATATCTCATCGGTATCGTCGGGATCACCGTCGTTGTCCTGATACATGAGCTCGGGCATCTTATCGCCGCCCGAATCTGCAGCATCGAAGTGGAAGTCTTCTCGTTCGGCTTCGGACCGCGCCTTATCGGCAAACAGATGGGCGATTTCGATCTGAGGCTCTCGCTCTTTCCCGTCGGCGGGTATTGCCGCCTCAAAGGCAGCGATGATGTAAGACGATCGCTGAGGGATGAAGGGCACGAACACGCTCTCCTCCTGGAAGAGGGATCGATCTTCGCCGCATCACCAATCAAACGGATCATCACTTACCTCGCAGGACCGGTCGCTTCGTTTCTTCTCGCCTTTCTCATTTACACGATCCTCTCAATCATGCCGTATGAGATTCTTTCCACCGAAGCCATCGTAACGCCGGTGACTGATTATCCCGAGCTCTTCGGTCTTGAAGCGACGAGCCCCGCCTTTGAAGCGGGGATTCGAAGCGGCGACCGCGTCCTCGCTCTCAATGGGGAAACGATTGATGACTGGGAAGCATTGGAGACGACGTTGCCCGCTTCGGCGGCCCACTTATTCCTGATCGAGCGCAATGGACAATCCTTTCATTATTGGGTGGAAGGGGAAAAACAGGAGGATGGAACATATCGGTACGGGCTTGCCGTCCTTCAGGAAACGATCGTCGGCAATGTCCGTTCCCTCTCGGCGGAAAAGGAAGCTGGGCTGAAAAAAGGAGACCGGATCGTCGCCTCTCAAGGAGAAGCGGTCCACAATCACCTGGATCTGCTTTCAACTCTTCACGGAGAGTTGCGCTTGGTTGCGTTCACGGTGCTGAGAGACGGCGAAGAGGTAGAGCTCTCCTTCTACCCCCGGCGCGGCGATGATGGAAAGCCGATCTTTGATTTTTCCCTGTTGGCTGCGACAAAGCACATCAAACCGACCAGCAAAGCATTGACCTCCGGTGTCGATCAAACCTCCAAGATTCTTCATCAAACCCTTGAAAGCATCCAATCCCTCTTCACGGGAACCCAGAAAGATCTGCGGTCCAATGTGACCGGGGTAACCCGCTCAGCGCTGATGATCGGCGATATAGCGGCGCTCGGCTTCGAGCAGGAAGCGAAACAGGGACTTCACGCCCTGCTCTATCTGCTCGGAGTCGTTTCGATAAGTCTGGCGGTGGTGAATCTGCTGCCTCTGCCGGCGTTCGATGGAATTCAGATAATGATTGCGCTTCTCGCCCTCATCACCCGCCGTACGATCAGGATGCGGACGTATTACGTGCTTCAAGTGGCGGGAGTGCTCTTTATCATTGTGGTGTTCGTCGCCCTTTCGGGTTCCGATCTTCGATACCTTCTTTCGCTCAGGCGTTAGGATTCGCCGCGGCGATATACGTTTTGCTCGTATCCAGGTCTTCAAAGCGGACGATATTGCGGACGAATGCGATTGAAAAGATCCCCGTCTCTCCGTTCCGGTTCTTCGCCATGATCACCTTCGTTTCCTGGACGTTGGATTTTTCCCGCTGCTCTTCGTCGTCGGTCCGGTTCTTCGTGGTATCCCGATGAAGAAGAATCACGACGTCGGCATCCTGCTCAATCGAGCCGGAGTCGCGCAGGTCGGCCAGTTTCGGCTCGATTCCATCCGCTTGGCGTCCAACCTGAGAGAGACAGATGATCGGAACATCCAGTTCCCGGGCCAACTGTTTCAACGATCTTGAAATAATGGAGATCTGCTCATGCCGGGGAACCCGCGAGTCGGTTTCCGCATCCATCAAGCCGATATAGTCGATGAAGATCACCTGGACATCGTGTTCAAGCTTCATTCGGCGCGCTTGGGCACGGAGCTCCATCAGCTTCATGTTCGGCGTATCCTGGATGTAGAGCTGGGAATCATAGAGCGCGGCGGAAGCGTCGACGATCGCCTGCATTTCAGTGTTCTTAAGCGTTGCTCGCCGGATGTGGGTGAAATCGACTCGGCTGTGTCCCGCCAGAAGGCGCTCCATCAAGCTGAACGCGCTCATCTCAAGAGAGAAGAACCCGACCCGATAATTCTTTCTGATCAGCATATTCAACACGATCGATAACGCGAAGGCGGTTTTACCGATTGAAGGTCGAGCGCCGATGATGATGAACTCCTGCTTTTTAAACCCTCCGGTAATCGCATCAAGGGCGGTATACCCGCTGTCAAAGCCGCGCTTTTCTCCGGTGATCGAACGCTCTTCGATATCGGAAATCAACGTCTGGACAAGATCTTTGATCTCGTGGTAGGAATCACTGCCGGCGACTTCATTTGAGAGGACGCTCAGTTCCTGCTCCCCTTCATCGATCACTTTCTGAATATCTTGCGATTCATCGAACGCCCGGTCTCGAAGCTGGGATGCATACAGCAAGAGCTTCCGCCGCTGACTGAGGCCTTTGAGAATCTGAGCGTAGTAAACCGCGTTGGTCATTGAGGGAACATCGCTGGTCAGGCTTGCAATATAAGCAGGTCCGCCACATTGATCAACGAGCGCCTTGCTTTTCAGAAAGGCGTTCAGCGTAAGAAGGTCCAAGGCTTCCGAGCTTTCCTGCTTAAATGCAAGAATGGCTGCAAACAGCTGTTGGTGAGCAACTTTATAAAAATCTCCCGGAGCAAGGACATCGGCGACATCCATCAACACCCGGTCATTGAGAAGGATTGCTCCAAGTACCGCTCGTTCGACTTCTTCGTTTTGAGGAGGAACTCGACCTTGCATGCTGTTTGTAGCCATATCTCTTACTCGTTATCTTCCTCGGGCACTGCTTCTTCGGCAGCCTCTTCGGCTTCTTCCGCAGCTTCCTCTTCTTCGACGGCTTCTTCTGCAGCGGCCGCAGCAGCTTCAGCAGCTGCGGCTTCAGCAGCCGCCTTTTCCGCCGCCTTGGCGGCTTCAGCGGCTTCTTTAGCCTGCTGAGCGGCTTTTGCTTTTTCCACGCTTTCACTGGCGACGACAAGCTTTATGTCGGCGACATCGCCTTCGTAGAGGCGGACGTGAACGGTATACGTACCGGTCATCTTGATCGTATGGGTTGGTACCTCGATCTTCTTGCGCTCGATTTCATAGCCAAGCTTCGCCAGCTCGTTTTGGACCATCTGGTTCGTGACGGAACCGAAAAGACGGCCGCTTTCACCGGCGGTAACGACGATCTTGAGCTCAAGCTCACTGAGCTTGTCACGAAGCGAAGCGCTTTCTTTGCGCTTAAGCGCTTTCCGTTTCTCGATCGCTTCGGCCCGGGAGGCGAAGATCGCAAGGTTTGCTTTA
>JAAYQW010000062.1 GCA_012519115.1 Spirochaetales bacterium | reverse complement strand
TTCTCAGCTCCCGGATATTTCCCGGCCAATCGTAGGTGAGCAGCGCTCGCTTGGCACTGGCGCTGAACCCTTCGATCGGGCGGTTGTTCTCTTTCGTGTACTGGGCAAGGAAGCTCGTCATCAGCAGAGGGATGTCTTCTTTTCGTTCCCGCAGAGGAGGAACGACCAGGTTCACCACGTTCAAGCGATAGTAGAGGTCTTCTCGGAAATTTCCCGCCTGGACTTCAGCAAGCAGATCGCGGTTCGTCGCACAGACGATCCGGACATCAACGGTGATGGATGCCTCTCCGCCTACCCGCTCAAAGGTGCGTTCCTGCAGGACCCGGAGAAGTTTCACCTGGGTCTGCATATCGATCTCCCCGATCTCGTCAAGAAAGATCGTACCCCCGTCGGCAAGTTCAAAGCGCCCGCGCTTTTGAGCGACCGCTCCGGTAAAGGAGCCTTTTTCATGTCCGAAGAGTTCGCTCTCCAGAAGCGTCGAGGTCAGCGCTGCGCAGTGAACCTTTATGAAGGGGCCTTTGGATCGGTTGGAAAGCTCGTGAATCGCATCGGCGACCAGCTCCTTGCCTACTCCGCTCTCTCCGGTAATGAGGACGCTCGCTTTCGTGGGAGCGACTTGGCTTACCGTCTCCAACAGGTTCACCATCTTCTGGCTCTTGCCGATGATATGTTCAAACCTGTTTCTCTTCTTCAGCTGGGCGACTTCCGCTTTGAGTTCTTCGTGTTCCCGGGCAAGGTCATGAGCGCTCAACGCTTTTTTCACAACGAGAGTGAGCCGATCGAGGTTCACCGGCTTGGTGAAGAAATCGATCGCTCCTTTCCTCATCGCTTCGACTGCATTCTCGACCGTTCCATGCCCGGTGAGAACGATCACCGGAATGTTCGGATAGGAGGAGGTGATCCGATTCAAAAGCTCATTACCGCCCATCCGGGGCATCCGCAAGTCGGTGATGACAAGATCGATCCCTTTCTTGTTGATCAATTCCCACGCCGCCTGACCGTCTTCAGCAGTGAACGTCTCATATCCCTCCATCTCAAGGGCAAGGGACAAGCCTGATCGGATATTCTTTTCGTCATCGACGACAAGGATGGTGCGCTTCATCATCTACCTCCCAGGATGGATCTCTTCAAGGGCAAGGTGCTCGCCTGAAGGAATGGGGAACATCAAGCGAACCGTGGTCCCGGCTCCCACCACGGATTGGACTTGAATGTCTCCCTCGTGTTCTTTCATGATTTTATAGACAACGGTCAGCCCCAGTCCGGTTCCGCTGGATCTGGTCGTATAGTATGGCTCAAAAATCTTTCCCAACGCTTCTTCGGCGATTCCGACTCCCGTGTCCTTGATCGAGACGATGATGTTGTTCGAATCGATCTTGGCTCCGATGGTGATTGTTCCGGAATCCTTTATCGCATTCATCGCATTCTTGATGATATTCAACAGCGCCTGTTTGATCGCATTATTGTCGATCATCAGCCTTGGCAGCGCTGCAGGATAGGTTCGCTTCAAGGTGATTCCCGCTTCGTTCAATTCCGGCTCGACAAAGTCGCACACCTGATCGAGCAGCGTGGTTATCCGCCCCAGCCGGGTTCGAACATCGATCGGTCGAACGGCGAAGAGGAAATCCACCACGATCGCGTTGAGGCGGGCGATCTCTTCATCAAGCACGCCGATGTAGCGCTTGGCTTCTTCATACGTCAAGCTCTCATTGCGTTCATACGCTTTTTTCAACAGGTGCAGATGAATTCCCATTGCAGCGAGAGGGTTCTTTATTTCATGAGCGACTCCGGCGGCCATCGTCGTCATCGACGCAAGGCTTTCACTGCGCCTCAGGCGGGCTTCCGCTCGGTTGTATTCCGTCACATCGGTAAGCCGGATGACGAAGGAGGTCTCCTTGGCGGAGGAGGCATCCTTGTAGGGATAGACCGTCACTTTGATCGTTTGGATCTGATCCCCTTTCTGGAAAGAAAATTCGTCCTCTTCACTTTCAATCCTCCGACCTTCGACGTGGGAGGTTATGAACGCGAGCACGTGCGGATCATGAAGCACCTCATTGAGGGCGACTCCTTCATAGGATTTAAGGCGAATCATCGGAACCAGCGTCGGAGTTACCGAGTTCGCATACAGAATTCTAAGATGCTTGTCGGCAAGAATGAACCCGTCTTCAATCGATTCGAGGGTCGCCTCGAGCATCTCCATTTCACGGCATTGGCTCTCAAGGATTTCGACGATCTGCTTTGAATCGAGTTGATCGATCTTTTCAATCGCTCGGCGGACAAAGTTTTTCATCGCTCCTCCAACAATCGGTAGTACAGCGCTTCAAAGGTAAAGCGCTGGTTCTGGTTATACAGCAGTCCGGTAGCGTAGGCCTCGTCGATCAGCGCTACCGCCTTTGCGACATATCGGCGTGGGAGGACGCTCTTTGCGATCGCCTCCCCCAGTGTAGTGAGAACATACTCGCAGCTGTTCGTCTTCTCGATCTCGGCGGTGATCGAACCGATCGTCCGAGAATCGAGGGCCCGTCCTCCGATCAATGAAGTGAGAAGCTGATCGACCAGGGCGTTGCTCTCTTCGATATCCACTCCGCTTTGCACCAGATAGAAAGATTGAAGGGAATCGTAGTTGGAGTCCGCCAGGCCATAGGAGGCGATGAAGCGCCCTTTTGCATCCTCGCTGAGCGGGGGAAACAGATACTGGCGGCTGCGCGAGAGGATCGTTTGCATGATCCGGGAAGGATGTTCGCTGATCAGGAAGAAGTACACGTCCCTCGGCGGCTCTTCCAAGAGTTTCAGCAGGGCGTTTCGCGCGGCGACATTGGTCTGCTCGATCCCCTCCAGGATGATGAAACGCAGTTGGTTGGAGATATTCGTCTGATGGACCCAGCTGTCGATCGAGCGGACCTGATTGATCGACACCGTGGTCGATTTCGGCAAGCTCGAATAGAGATCCTTCAGGGCTTTTCGCAGATCCCGAACGTACTCCTCGCTCCGTTTCTCTTCCAACGCTCCTTCCGCCATCAGCTCATATAGAAGATTGTTCGTCCCCTCCGCACGGGCTGCGATATTCTGGAGACCGGTGCCCGCCTCTTCCAAGAGAATCGGATGAAACCCCAAGAGCGGAATGCGGATCGTCTGAATCAGCCGATTGCGCCACGGCCCGTTTGGTTCGTGCGAGAACGCGGCAAGGGCGGCTTCGATCCTTCGCTGATGGTCGCGTTGGCTGACGATGACGAGATCGGAGTATGACAGAGTCGCAAACTTGACACAGGAGGAGCATATACAGTCCTCGTCTCCTCCATGGGTGCAGGAGAGAGCCCGGGCGCACTCGATCGCAGCGCTCATCCGCAGCGTATAACGATCGCCGCCAAAGAGCGAAACCTGACTGAACGAGCCACGAGCGAGCTGGTCGTTCAACAGGGCGGCGATGTGTGGTTGAAACGAAGCGATCATAGGCTTGATGTCGTTTCCTTGATGATTCGGACGGTATCGGGCATGAAGCGATGGACAAAACTGTTGACAAACAGGCTCTGCTCCAAAAAAGGAGCCAATTCGCCGAGGGAGATCGACTCAAGGAAAAAGAGGATGAACGCAGAAACGATGACCATCTCACAGACACCCCAGACAAACCCAAGGAACGCATTGATTCCCCCCAGCCCGATCGCTTCGAAAGCGTTTTCGAGCATCGAGCCAAAGAGACGAACCAATGTGTAACCGATGAGAAAGAGAAGAACGAACGACAAGAAACTTGACAAGAAGACATTCAATCCAAGGGCATCGGAAAGAAGCGGCTGCGCCCACCGTGTGAGGAGAAGCGCGGTTGCGAAACCGATCAGATACCCTCCCCGTCTGCAGAACGTCTGGGCAAAACCCACGAAGGCGCCGCTGATTCCTCCGACGATCATCAATACGAACACGATGATATCGACGATGTTAAACACAAAGCCGAAAAGTGATACGCTTACCTGTTGCATTATTCATTCCTCCATCCCAGGATGATTTCACCGATCCTTCTTGCTGCCGATCCATCCCCCAGGCTACCCATTGTTTCCGCCAACGCTTCGCGCCGCATAGGATCATCGATCAACGATCGAACCGTCAAGACAAATCTGTCGGGATCAACCGGTTCATAGAGTACCACCGTTGCTCCCTTCGATTCCAGATAGCGAGCATTCGCTTCCTGCTCGCCTCTGCTTGTTTTTCTTCCGAGCGGAAGCAGGATGCTCGCTTTTGCATAAAGCTTCAGCTCCTCCAAGACCCCCGCCCCGCTCCGGCTGACAACAAGATCCGCCCGTTGAAGCAGCAGAGCAAGCTCATCACCGATAAATTCGACGGCGGTATACTGCGGACGGCCCGGAGGCAGCGGATTATTGACACCCACCTGGTGGTACACCGAACAGAATGACAGCAGCCGGTCGAGGGTCTTTTCAATAAGGGCGTTAATCGTGGCGCTGCCGCCCGATCCGCCGAGAACCAGAAGAAGCGGAGGATCGCCCGTGGGTCTCCTGAAGGGCTTCCGCTTCGCTTCAAGAAAATCTTTCCGGACGGGATTGCCCGTCACCCTCAATTTCTCCCGCCCCAGTCGATCGAAGCCCTCGGCGAAGGGAACACAGATCAGCTGTGAAAACTTGGCGTTGATTCGTGTCGCCAGCCCCGGACTGATATCACTTTCATGGCTGATTACCGGAATCCTGAGCAGATATGCAGCGATTACCGGGGGAACGGAGACGAACCCGCCTTTGCTGAACAGGAGATCGGGTTTCCTTCGCTTGAGGATCCGATATGCCGATCCGATCGCCCACATCACCTTGAAACCGTCGGAGATGGTCCTAAGAGAAAGATATCTTCGAAGCTTTCCCGAAGGAATCGAATAAAAGGAAAGATCCGCCTCTTCAACGATTCGTCGTTCCGTCAGATCGTTTCGCCCGATCCAAAACCCCGAGTAGGACTCGGTATTCGCCAACTCCTGGTGAACTGCCAATGCGGGATAGATGTGTCCAAGGGTTCCCCCGCCGGTAAAACACACAACCATGCTCTGAGTATACCATCTTCAGATGAATCCGTACAGCGAAATTGGATCAATTTGACCCTTATGGGTATATTTGTCCCATTTTATCCTTTTCTCTGTTCGGATTTAGCCAGAATGAGTATACTCATATCAAGGCAGGTATCATATGGCTCGTTCGTTTTTATCCACCCTCTTCGGAACCAAGCAGGAGAAAGACCTGAAGCACCTCCATCCGATCGTTGAGCAGGTAAATCATCTTGAATCATGGGCGCAAAGCCTCGCGGATGACGAATTCCCTCGTGAAACTCAGAAGCTGAAAGATGCTCTGCAGCACGGTTCGACCTTGGACGATCTTGTTCCCAAAGCATTCGCCCTCGCCCGGGAAGCTGCTTTCCGTGTGCTCGGCGAACGCCATTATGATGTGCAGATCATGGGTGCGATGGTCCTTCATCAGGGCAAAATCCTGGAGATGAAAACCGGTGAAGGTAAAACCCTCACCTGTGTCCCGGCAGCGTACCTCAATGCGCTTGAAGGCAAAGGAGTGCATATCGTCACGGTCAACGACTATCTTGCCGAGCGGGATGCTTCGTGGATGGGGCCGGTATACGCGTTCCTCGGTCTTGAGGTCGGAGTGATTCTTTCCAACATGGACAATGAGACCAAACGCCGCGCCTACAGCAAGGATATCACCTATGGAACCAACAACGAGTTCGGCTTTGATTACCTTCGGGACAACATGAAATGGGCGCAGGAAGAGAAGATCCAGCCGCTCCATCACTATGCGATCATCGACGAGATCGACTCGATTCTCATCGATGAAGCCCGTACTCCCCTCATTATCAGCGGGCAGAGCGAGGATGATTCCGCCCAAGTGCTCGGAGCCAGCAAGATCGCATCTTTTCTGATCGAGTGTGAAAAGGATCCCGAGACCGGCGATTATTATGAAATGGACCCCTTGGCCCGGTTCGATCGCTCCGCCCCCGCATTCGATGAGCGGGGAGATTATAAACTCGACGAAAAGCAGAAGCGGGTGACGTTCACCAACCAGGGACTCATCCACATGGAGGAGCTCCTTGTCAAACACAAAGTGATCGAGGGGTCGATCTATGATGGGCAGAACTTCGAATATGTGCATTATGTAACCCAGGCCGTCCGCGCTCTTCGGCTCTATCACAAAGATGTCGATTACGTCGTCGCCGACGGCCAGGTCCAGATCGTCGACGAGTTCACCGGCCGGGTCCTTCATGGCCGCCGCTACAGCGAAGGTCTCCACCAGGCGATTGAAGCGAAAGAACGGATCAAAGTCCTTGGCCAGAACAAGACATTGGCCACGATCACCTTTCAGAACTTCTTCAGAATGTATGACAAGATCAGCGGAATGACCGGAACCGCCGATACGGAAGCTCCGGAGTTCCTAAAGATCTACGGTCTTGACGTCGTGGTAATTCCGACCAACCGGCCGGTGATCCGAGAAGACCATCCGGACCTCGTCTTCTACAACGAGCAGTTCAAGCTCCAAGCAATCTGCGAAGAAATCGCCCGCGTCCATAAAACCGGCCAGCCGATCCTCGTGGGAACGATCTCAATCGAAAAGAGCGAATTGATTTCCTCTCTCTTGAAGCGGATGGGGATCAAGCATGAAGTCCTCAACGCCAAGAACCACGCCCGTGAGGCGCTCATCATTGAAAACGCCGGCTCGAAAGGTGCGGTCACCATCGCGACCAACATGGCGGGTCGAGGCACCGACATCAAACTCGGCGGAAGCCTGGAAGGACGGGTTCGTTCTCATGTCGGTTCCGAAGCCACAAAAGAAGAGTACCAAGCCGCCTTGGAGAAGATCGCTCCGCTCTGGAAAAAAGACTATGAAGAGGTCAAAGAACTCGGAGGGTTGTACGTTCTCGGAACCGAACGGCATGAATCAAGGCGAATCGACAACCAGCTGCGCGGTCGAAGCGGTCGGCAGGGAGACCCGGGAACCAGCCGCTTCTATGTCAGCCTCGATGATCCCTTGATGCGCCTGTTCGCTTCGGACAATGTCCGGCTCATCCTTGGGAAGATCGGAATGCAGAGCGGCGAGCCGATCGAACACAAAATGCTCTCCAACGCGATTGAAAAAGCCCAAAAACGCGTCGAGGACCGAAACTTCGAGATTCGAAAACACCTCCTCGATTATGATGACGTCCTCAACGAGCAGCGGAACTACCTCTACCGTGAACGGGATGAGATTCTCAGATCCGATGAACTTGTCGAGCGCGTGAGGGAATTGACCCGCCAGACGATTGAAGAGGAGGTCTCCGACATATTCGCTCAGACGAAAGACCGGAAAGAGCAAGCGAAGCTTCTTACCGAAGTCACCCGGCGCTTGATGCTCACCTCCGCTCCGTTTGAAGGTCCTTTTGACAGTGAGACCATCACGAAGCATCTGATCGAATCCGCCGATAAGGAGATTGATGAGAAGCTCAAGATCACGGGCAACGCCCCCTTGAACGAATTCCTCCGCTTCAACTATCTGCGTCAGATCGACATCCGATGGCAAGACCATCTGGTGGCGCTCGAGGATCTGCGGGATGCGGTGGGGCTCAGATCATACGCCCAGAAAAACCCCTTGGTCGAGTACAAGGTGGAAGGATTCGAGATTTTCACCCGGATGCTCGATGCGATCGGACTGTTCATCGTCCAAACCCTTCAGCGGGTGAAGATATCTCCCCAGCGCGAACAATACCGTCGTGCTCCCTCTCAACATAAGGTGGTGGAATCTCATTTCCAGCAGCTCGCCTTCGCCCATGAAGGTCCTGCGCCGGCAAAGGAGAATCTGGTAGCCACAGTTCGACGAGAAGGGCCAAAGGTGGGAAGAAACGATCCTTGTCCCTGCGGAAGCGGAAAGAAGTACAAGTATTGTCACGGAGCGTAAGATTACATTCGGGGGTTAGAAGAACTGTTCGGGATCCAAGGGAATGCCGAGCTGTTCGATCGAGAAGAAGAGATAAGGCTCAAGCCGAGGGACTCGCCCTGAGCGACCGAGCCGCCTCCGCTCACTTCAACGCTGTTGATGGCTTTCGCATCGTCTTCTCTTTTTTAATCTCCACTCTCCATCGGAGTTTACTATTCCCCACACATAATTCATGTTCCATTGTCTCTGGAATTCTCCTATTCGGAGTACCAAATTTATTCTTCTTGACAAGAAGATAAGGTGAAAATATAGTATACATAGTTATCTATATAGAAAAACTATTTTCCTATTAGGAAAACAAATTCAAAAAGGAGTGTATTATGAAGAGAAATGTAATTGTTGGCATCGTTTTACTTGTAGCATTGCTATCATCTCCTCTTTTTGGAGGAGGATCGGCCGAAGGAGGGGCTGATGCAAAAAAACTGTCAAACCGGTACAAATTTCGATTGCAACGGCTGGTACAGGGGGTGCATATTACCCAGTAGGTGTAGGGCTTTCCGAAATTTTCACGAAAGCGATCCCGGGAATGAGTGTCAGCGTCGAGGTAACCGGTGGAACAGTTGAAAATCCCGGTCTGGTTAATATCGGGGACTGTGAAGTTGGCATAGCCAACTCTGATATGGCATATTTTGCCATGGTGGGATCCGCACCCTTCACGAACCCCCATCCAAACATCAAAGGATTCATAAACGGAATGGCACCGGGAGTCGTCCATTACGCAGTACTCGACAGTTCAGGAATCACCCGCATTGACGATTTGGTCGGTAAACGAATAGCGGTAGGACCACAGGGCAACAGTACATCGCTCTTTTTAGAAAAGGTCTTGAATCTTAAAGGGTATTTTTGGAAAGACATTACACCCAGCTATCTTTCTTTCAGTGAAGGGATGCAGGCTCTCTCCGATGGTAAAGTTGATATGGCTATCGCATCGGCAGGACCTCCTGTAAGTGCAATCCAAGAACTTGTCGCAACAGGTAAAAAATTCACTTTGCTTGAATTTGATGATGGTTTCAGAGAAGAATTCCTAAAAGCGTACCCTTACTATATCGCATATGTTATCCCCAAAGAGATTTACGGCCTTGATAAAGATATCAAAACCGTCGCGACCCAAAACATGTTAATGGTTAACGCCGATCTGGATGCAGACCTCGTCTATGAAATGACAAAGGCTGTATTTGAGAATTTTGGAACCTTGCTGGCAGCCTCCCCTTCAGCAGCAACTATCACCCTTGAAATCGCACCGAACACAAGCATTCCCCTCCATGAGGGAGCAGCGCGGTATTACAGGGAAAGGGGTGTACTGAAGTGAGCCCAAAAACAAGATTCAATGAAAGATTATTAAGCAGCTTTCTTATGATTGCATCAATCATAGGAGGTCTGTTCCATCTCTATACCGGGGGGATTGGGACTTTTTCCTCCATGGTTCAGACTGTCTTCCATTGGCTCATCATGTTTTCCATTGTCTTTCTTCTTTACCCCAAAAAGCGAGAACGAAATTTGCTTGATTGGGTTCTGACTGCCAGTTCGCTGGCAGTCGGAATATATATTCTGATGACTTGGGAGAGCAGAGTAAATCGAGTCTCCCCGATTCTTTCAGCATTGGAAATTATTGTTGGAGTCGCTCTTACACTATTAGTCTTGGAAGCTTCCCGCAGATGTACAGGGAACTTTCTGGCCATTACCGCTCTTGTGTTTTTGATTTACGCAAAGATAGGACCATACCTTCCGGGCATTTTGCGGCATAAAGGATATTCTTGGCACCGGGTCCTTTCAACTCTCAGTTTTGCTGAAACGGGAATCTTTGGCAACGCCCTGAACATAAGTTCTACATTCGTTGTTTTGTTCGTCCTTTTCGGTGCTTTCCTTAATGCTTCGAATGGAGGGAAACTCTTTATAGATATATCTTACTCCCTCACTGGAAGCTCCCGAGGAGGTCCGGCTAAAACTGCGGTATTAAGCAGTCTTCTCATGGGAACGATATCAGGCTCTCCTGTTGCGAATGTTGTAACCACTGGCACATTCACCATTCCTCTCATGAAAACAGCGGGGTACACGAGTGAAGAAGCATGCGCCATTGAGGCGGTTGCCTCTACTGGAGGACAGATGATGCCTCCGGTAATGGGAGCTGCCGCATTTTTAGTAGCAGAATATATTGGTATTAAATACGGTGAGCTTTGCATAGCGGCATTTATTCCTGCGATGCTCTACTATCTGGCAATCTTTGTTATTATTGATTTCATTTCTATAAAAAAGGTTTGGCTGGTCTCGATAGAAGCCAATTACCGGTATTAAAGCAAGCATTTGCTTCCGGTGCACACCTTTTTATTCCTATCGGAGTTTTGATAGCAACATTGATGAGTGGTTTTTCTTCGATGAAATCAGTCTTCTATTCGATTATTGTACTCATCATTGTCGCCCAATTTCGGGCAGATACCAGAATGAGCTTAGATACGTTTCTTAAAGGGCTGCAGGATGGAATTCAGTCAGCAGTGCCGGTTGCGGTTTCGTGCGCAGCAGCGGGCATTATTGTAGGGATAGTCAACCTCACCGGTCTTGGGGTTAAGTTTTCGAGCTCGCTCATCTCATTGTCAAACGGATCGATACCAATAGCATTATTTTTGACGATGGTGGCCTCAATTATTCTCGGATGCGGTCTACCGACAACCGCCGTGTATATTATCCTTGCTTCATTGGCCGCTCCAGCGTTGATCCAAATGGGAGTTTCCCCATTGGCAGCGCACTTGTTTGTATTCTATTTCGGCTGTATTTCAACGATCACCCCACCGGTTGCCCTTACTTCTTATGCGGCTGCAGGTATCGGAGACGCCAATCCTTCGAAGACAGGAGTGAAAGCATTCACGTTTGGCATAGTCGCATACATCGTGCCCTTTATGTTTGTTTTTTCTCCAGCTTTGCTGCTTAGGGGAGAGCCTTTATTAATTATTACCAGCCTGATCAGTGCGACTGTCGGTATAATCATTCTTTCCACGTCGGTAGCAGGTTACCTGTTGACGGATTTGAATATGCCATTGAGAATACTCGCCTTTCTGGTTGGTGTTTCTTTAATTCATGTTTCGTGGGTTACAGACATGATAGGAATCATTGTTTTCGGATTAATTTTTGTCTTCCAACTTGTGAAAAGAAACAAAATGGACCCAACTAAACATAAAGCTGTCTGATTAAATGAGGAGAATACAATGGATGCACATGAATCATTTGATTTAAAAAAACTTATGTCTATTGAAGTATCGAAGGAGCGACTAGATCGAATTCGAGATGTCGTTTATTTTGATCGCGGCGATATCAGTGATGAAGTGAAAGATTTTCTTCTCAAAGAGCAAGTCCGTTTCGTAAATATTCAATATGCCCGATTTCTGGCCGGAGTTAAATTCACCAAAGACGATGTTGATGAGTTGATGAAGGATTCAATCGACATCCACGCTCATGGAGGGTCTGAACCTTTTGATCGGATATGCCTTGAGGATGAAATGCTTCAAGAATATACGAAAGCTGGATGCAAGGCGGTGGTAATCAAAACATGGTATACTCCATCAGCAAGCCGGAATGCACTATTGCAAAAACAATTAAACACATGGGCAAAACAACAGGAGCTGAATCCTGTCCAAATCTTTGGAGGAATTACCCTGAATCAATCCGTTGGGGGTTTGAATCCAAATGCGGTACTGCGTTGCCTTAAGTATCCTGGCATGAAATATGTATGGCTACCGATGGTTGACTCCTATCACCATAGAAAGCTCGTATACGATGACACGAGCGGTTCGGGTCTTCGGATTTTGAATGAGAAAGGTAAAGTATTGCCGGAACTGCAGGAAATTTTAAGAATCGTTGCCGATAATGATTTAATTATTGCCTCAGGCCATTACCCGTATGCTGAAACTTCCGTTGTTTTTGAAGAAGCAAAACGATTGGGAGTAAATAGAATGGAAGCGGTTCACCCTGCCCATATCCATTCAAAAACAACAATAGAGCAGATGAAAGTATATGCTAAAGAGGGTGTGAGCATGATGCTCAGCGGGCTGGGTACATTATGTTTCCCGTTGCACGAAACAGGTCCTGTGTATGCAGCACAAATGATAAGCGAAGTGGGTGCTGATCATTTTGTGTTCGGATCAGACTTCGGTCAGATACACAATCCTTCACATATCGTGGGAATGCGCTGGATGATTCAAATGATGCTTACATACGGCGTGTCAAAAAACGATTTGACAAAGATTTTCAAGGTGAATCCCGCAAAACATCTCGGTTTACATTCTTAATAGCAGGATTTTCAGAGGGACAGGGTTCTGTCCCTCTTTTCCTTTGCTTTAAGTCAATAATTTCATATACTAGGCTCATGAAAGTAAAACGAAAGACCCCACCAGTCAAAAGCTTAGAAAATGCCTTGGATATATTGGATTTACTTGGTGAATCCTCAAGACCGATGAATGCCACGGAGATAGCTCAGAGGGTTGGAGGATCAATCAGCGGAGTTTATAAAACACTTTCAACCTTTGTTGACCGAGAATACTTAAGCTACGAACAATCAACAAAGCAGTACCGGCTTCACACAAAAATTCTACGATATGCTTCTTCCATTCATCAAAATGAAAAATCCATTCAAATCGCTCTCCCGGTAATGATTGATCTTGCTGAAAAAACCAAAGAGACTGTTCACTTCGGAAAACCTGAAGGATATTACGGAGTGTTTATTGAGAAGGTCAACTCTCCCCATACGGTTGCTGTGCAAACTCGGATTGGAACAAGAGTTCCTTTTAACAGGGGTGCCACATCAAAAGCAATGATGGCTTTTCTCCCCGAATATTATTTTAAGAATTTCTGTGATAATTTTCTTGATGATGGCACAGAAAATGGAAAAAAGTTAGTTGAAGAGGCAATTGAAGTCCGAAAAACGGTCAGACGTCAAGGCTACGTTGTTACATACGAGGAAGTAAACCCGAATGTTGCAGCGATAGCTGCTCCTGTGTTCGGATTCCTAAACCAACTCATAGGATCAATAGCTATCGCAGGTCTGAAAGATCGTTTCCCTCCTGATGTTGTTACTTCATACATTCCTGTCATCACTCAAGCTTGTCGTAAGATTTCAATTCAACTCGGTGCTACAGACCTTCCTGATGTATATCAGTAAAGCTAAACAAGAGCTTTTGGCCTATTGCAGCATGGTGTATTGCCTCATCTAGATTCTCTTAGACTGCTGACAGCTTTCAGAAAGATGATTACCCAGATTCTGGCTAGAAGAACTGCTCAGGATCCAAGGGAATGCCGAGCTGTTCGATCGAGAAGAAGAGATAAGGCTCAAGGCTCAAGCCGAGGGACTCGCCCTGAGCGACCGAGCCGCCTCCGCTCACTTCAACGCTGCCCAAGTTATGGTAGCTGGTACGGTAACCGCCTTCATGGCTGAGAATCACATAACGAGCCTGCCCATCGGCTTCAAAGCCCGTATCGGCAACTTCGCCATCGGCGGAGGCCCGGATCGGCTCCCCGCCGGAGGTTCGGATTCGAACTCCGCTTGACTCCTGATCGAAGCTTGAGGTGATGGCCCCCGGTGCCGGTTTGATGAATTGGATCGGAGCGATGTCGGTATACTGAGCGGAAGCGCTGGAAGAGGTGTCGGGAATAAAGAGCTTTTGACCGACGTAGATCCGTTCATTCGGCAGGCCATTCAACTCTTGAAGGGTCATCCAGCCGATCGGAAGATTTTGTGTCCGAACGATCGTGGAAAGCATGTCCCCTTCCCTGACCGTATAATAGCG
>JAAYQW010000061.1 GCA_012519115.1 Spirochaetales bacterium | reverse complement strand
ATTCATCGCAGGGTGGAGCAGTTGGCAGCTCGTTGGGCTCATAACCCAAAGGTCATAGGTTCGAGTCCTATCCCTGCTAAACAGTTGGTATGAGAATGGACTGCCGCTGTGCAAAGGCATACGGCAGGACGGTGATTCCTGAATCTACCGAGCTTATCGAGGCAGCTTGTTTCCCGGCACTGGCCGGAAAATAGGTTGCCCTTTCTTTTTTTGGATGAAGAACAGAGTCAATATCTTCGGATGGGTCTGATGTAACACTCGTCGCTCTTGGAAAGTATGTGGTGCGACCCGCCGCTAAAACTGACCTTGTATGCCGTCGCTGCATTGTACTCCGTGGACGACCAATAGTCGGCGGATTCATATCCGGTACCCGCGTATCTATAGAGTTTGCCCAATTCTTCTTTGGAAGGCAGGAACCAATCGCTGAAATAATTTCCATTATGACTCAATGTAAGTATCAGGCATATGCGAGCGGCGTATTGGTCAGTAGTGTTTTTGACAGATGGATGACCGGATGTATAGGCAGCCTCTCCCATTTTATCGACCAGAATCTGGGTATTGAGCAACCCATCACCGATTTCCCTGCCGCCTGCTCCTGTTGGTTCTGCTTCCCCTCCCTGAGGGCGGTAATACCCGAATCTCACCTTCGGGTCAGTGTCCGAACCACTCCAACCATTGGGAGCGGCTTCCAAGTATCGCCACCCATCCTTCTCATAGTTTGGATTTTCATAGAACACCAGACCACCTGCCTCGCCTATGAAGGGAAGGGTGGGCTCCCATTTGGCATACAGGGTATGGTTCCCCTTCTGCGTGCAGATTGTCGAGGCTTCAATGATGCTTCCCTGTCCATTCGGTTCAGTCGTCCACCCGACAAGGCGATAGCCAATCTTGGTGGTCTCTGCAAGCTGTCCATAGGCTTGATTAAGGTAGACCTTTTTGCTTGACGGGTTAGGGGTAGTTCCCCCTTGGGGGTCGAATGTGACCGTATAGCTCTCCGCTTCCCACTTGGCATAGAGGGTATGATCCTCCTCACGCATACAGATCGTCGAGGTTTCGATGATAGTTCCCTGTCCATTCGGTTCAGTCGTCCACCCGATGAATTGATAGCCGGCTCGGGTTACCTCGGGGAGTGTTCCGTAGGGCTCATCAAAGGTGACCTCTTTAGGGGGCGGGGTAGTTGGAGTACCTCCTTGGGAGTCAAATGTGACCGTGTATGTTAATGCCTCCCACTTGGCATAGAGGGTCAGGTCGGCGGTGACCGGATCGGTTGAAAAGTTCCACTCGTGCTGGTAATCGTTTTGTCGATACCAGCCTTTGAATGAAAATCCCGGTTTTGCGGGGTCGTTCGGTTTTTCGATTCTGGCGCCATCGGTGACATTGACCGATTGCACCGCACTGCCTCCGTTGCTGTCGAAGGTGACCTGATGAATCTTGGGCTCGGAGGAACAACTGAGCATGAAACCGAAGAGGGCGAAAACGATTGTTACGATTGTCAGGTACTTCATGGGCACCTCGGCTGTCCGGCAGCTTGTTCGTCTGTTTAGAAATACCTCATCCTTAAAGGCGTATTTCTTTTTTTGCTCTGCTCATGAAAAACACGATGGGTTTTACAATTAAACTCTAGCAAAGACTCTCGATTTGTCAATCCGGAGTCCTGTGCTCTGGCCAGACTGATTCTTTTTCAGGACTCGTTTTCAAGGAACTCCTTCAAGCGCTTCAGCCCCTCTTCCAGCTTGTCGAAGCGGATCCGGGGAAATGCGCGGATCCACCGGCGGCTTTGCGATCTTCGTTTTTCCAGGAAGCGGGCCAATCGGGGGGTTTCAATCCGGTCGAGGGGATGGATGCTGAGCCGCTTGTGCAGCTCGGCGAGGACGTGCTTGAAGTCAACGAGGTTGATTACGGTATAGGTCAGGTCGAGACTGACAACCAGCGCCGACGTTCCGGCGATCACATAGAGAAAGGTCGGACTCAGCAGGGCGGTGAGGCGGGAAAACCGCGGTTGGACGAATTGGATGACCAAGAGGCTCAACAACCCGAAGGCGATCGATCCCGTGGCGTAGACTCGGCCGTTGATGTTCAGCGGCTTGTCGGAATAGTCCCACCACCGTCCGTCGAAGAGCTTCTCCATCACATACGAAGTCAGGTACTCGACCGTCGTGGTGATGACCGCCGCTGCGAGGAAGATAAGAAGCGGGTTGGCGAGGTTTCCCAGCAGATGCACGACGAGGAGCGCTCCGGTTCCATAGACCGGACAATAAGGGCCGTTGAGAAAGCCCCGGTTCACGAACCCTCTTCCCTGAAGGAAGGAAAGGGCGACCTCCCAGAGCCAGCCGATGACGGAGTACATCATGAACCAGATCCAGAGCTGGGCGAGGTTCGGCCAGAGAAGGACGCGCGTTCCGTCCGCCGATGTGGAGATGAGGAATTCCATATCTCCAATATCGGCATGATGTGCTCTTTCGGAAAGTGTTTGGGCACAAAAAACCGGAGAGACCCCCCTCCGGATCTATGTGATCATCCCCGGTCAGGGATGCTAGGGCCTGAGTGTCGCTACCAAAAGGTCGGGCCGGTCGCTGGTGATGAAGGCGACTCCGAGGGCGGCGATCTTCTTCATCGCTTCCTCATCGTTCACCGTCCAGGCACCGATACCCAGTTCTTGATTCCTCAGCTCCTGATGCAGAGCAGGGGAAAGATAGGTATGGTTGATGCCGATGTAGTCCACCTGAAGCGCTTTGATCCCTTCAGCGACGGCTTTGGGGCCTTTTGAGCCGATCTTGCTCATATACGCCTTGCTGACAAGCGCACCGGTTCTGAGGCTCGGTTGGAGCTCTTGGATCCGGGCGAGCGTCGGAAAATCGAAGGAGATGACGATCGAGCGGTCGATGAGCTCATACTCCTTGAGGAGAGCGATGAGGCGCTCTTCGATTCCCTCATATCTGTTTCCGTCCTTGTCCACCTTGATCTCGATCTGAAGCTCAAGGTCGGTATCCTTCACGAGATCCAAGACCTCCTTCAGGGTCGGGATTTCAAGCGGAGAATGACCTTGATGAGCGCTTGCCGCGTTGAATTGCTTCAATTCCGCTGCGGTGTAGTCGCGGATCGCTCCGCTCCGGTTCGCTGTTCGCTGGAGGGTCGGATCGTGCATCACGATGATCATGTCATCCTTTGAGAGATGGATGTCCAGTTCGAGCTGATCGGCCCCCGAAGCGATTCCCGCCTGAAACGCTTCGATCGTGTTCTCCGGAGCCAGAAGAGCTCCGCCGCGGTGGGCTACCGCCTTGGTCTCGCTCATATCGACCTTCTCCTTAATGGCGACCGTGGTGCAGCTGTTGAGGATCAAGAGGACGATGGCCGCGGATGCGGCCATCGTGATGATCGAAATCCAATGCTTACTTGAAGTTCTCATTGTATTCCTTGATCAGGTCGGCTTCGGTTTCAGCCATGACCTTGCGGACATCCTGATTACCGATCAAAAGCTTCTCAACCATCTGGCGGAGAATCTCGGTGCCCTTGGGCAGAGAGATGACGCTCGCCTGAGGCTGGACGTATTTCAGCTGATCGATCGCCACCTGCCAGTGCGGGTTCTTGTTGTAGTACTCGACCAGACTGGGAACCTGTGCCGAAGAGATGCGGGAGGGCATGTAACCGGTCATCTCAGCGAGGTAGGCCTGGCTTTCGGGGCTCGTGAAGAACTTCAGGAACTCCCAGGCCGCCCACTGCCGCCACTTGTCGGTTGAAGGCATCGCGATGACGGAACCGCCTACCGGCACTCCATTGCGGACTTGACCCGGAATGAACGCCGGAATCACTTCGAAGCTCGCTCGCCTCATGACGTTGCCCATCGAACCGGTGGAACCGAAGACCATGGCGACTTTACCGGTGAAGAGGTCATCGTGCGTGGTGGAAGGAACGCCGGTCTTGTCCTTGAAGACCATATCCTGCCAGAGCGTCGCGGCTTTCACGGCCGGCTCTTCATGGAGATACATATTGAACTTCTCGTCACTGACTCTTCCGTCATATGCGTATACGGCGCCTTGGAAATACCAGTGCGCGGTGGTCGCTCCGAGGGTGAATCCGACACCATACTGGGTGGTTTCTCCGCGATCGTTGACCTTCGTCAGCTTTTTGGCGAATTCGCGGAATTCTTCCCAAGTTTTCGGAGCCCGCTTCGGAAGACCCGCCTCGACGAAGGCGTCGGCGTTGACGTACAGCAGGGGAGTCGAGCGAAGAGCCGGAAGGGCATAGAGACTTCCGTCGTAGTAGCTGTCCGCCAGAAGACCCGGAACATAGTCATCGAGGAAGCCCTTTCCCTCGGCCTTGACGAAGCGATCGAGGTTTTGAACCGCCTCATCCTTGGCAAAAATCTGAAGGTGCGGCGAATCAAGCAGGACGAGATCCGGCACATCGCCGGCAGCGAGAGCCGCCTGCATCTTCTGCAAGATCTCCGCATATGCGCCCTGGAACTCGACTACTACGTGAATGTCATCACGGGATTCGTTGAAACGCCGGACAATCTCTTCCTGAGCTTCTCCGGCTACACCGGTAAGGCCTCGCCAGTAGAGAATCTCGATCCGATCCGGTTTTTGCTCCTCAGCCTTGGCAGCTGCGAAGAGAAACGTTGTTGCAATGAGCATCACAACAAGAATGAAGATACCTTTTTTCATTATTTCCTCCTTGGAAATGCCCCCGGTCTCTAGGGGGTATCAATGCGATATGCCGGCTAGCCCTTGACGGCGCCAGCAGCTATACCTTCAATCAATTGCTTCTGCGCCAGGAAATACGCTATCAATACCGGCATCAGCACGAAGATGGAGGCGGCCATCAGGTGTTCCGGTCCGATCGAGTACTCGGCACTTCGGATCATCGCCAACCCGACAGGAAGGGTTCGCATGTTTTGCTTGTTCGTTACGATGAGCGGCCAGAGATAGGCGTTCCACTTCTGAATGAACAGGTATAAGAGAAGCGTTCCCAACACCGGGCGGGAGAGCGGAAGGGCGACATGGAAGAGCGTTCGCGTATGTCCGAGTCCGTCTATCTGGGCCGCATCATATAAATCATCCGGAATCGTCAGGAAGTACTGCCGCAAAAGGAACGCTCCGAACACATTCGCGACGTGCGGCACCACGATACCCTGATAGGTGTTGATCCAATTCAGCTTGGCGAGGATGACATAGTTCGGGATCAAGGCCACTTGGCCGGGAATCATCATCGCAGCCAGCATCACGAGGAAGAAAAAGTTCCGATGCTTATATCGAATGCGGGCGAACGCATATGCGGCGAACGCAGCGGTGACTACACCCAAGATGACCCCCGCAGCAGCGGTAACGATGCTGTTGACGTAGAAACGTCCGAACGGAGCGGTGTTCCAGGCGGTAACAAAGTTGTCGAACCGAACGACTTTCGGCCACCAGACCGGTGGGAACATCGCAACTTCCGTCGGGCCCTTGATCGATGTGGAGAGCATCCAGACGAAGGGCAGACCGATGACCAACGTCGCGATGATGAGCACGAAATGAGTGAAGAGCTTTGAGGCAAGGGCTCGGATGTTGATGCGGTGTTTCATCTTGCCCCTCCCATCAATAGTGAACCCAGCTCTTGGAGAGCCGATTCTGAATCAAGGTGATGATCATGATGAACAGGAAAAGCACCAAGGCGAGGGCGGATGCGTACCCTGCTCTGAACCACTGGAACGCATTTTGATAAAGGTAGTGGACGTAGACGTTCGAAGAGTTCAGAGGTCCTCCCTCGGTCATGATCCGGGCGATATCGAACGCCTTGAGCACGTTGATGAATCCGGTGATCGTCAGGAAGAACGTCGTCGGACTGATCAACGGGAAGGTGATTTTCCAGAACACATGGAACGGGCTTGCTCCATCGACGATGGCCGCCTCGTAAATCTCAAGAGGAACGTTCTTCAGCGCGGCCAGAAAGAGAACCATGTCATACCCGATTCCGCTCCAGATCAATACGATAATGACCGCGGGAAGCGAGTGACTCGTCGATTTGAGCCAGTCGATCATGGGCAGTCCCAACGGTCTGAGGAAGGAACGCATCAAACCGTATGTCGGTTCAAAAATCCACGCCCAGACCATCGCGATCGCAACGTTTGCGGTAAAGGTGGGGCTGAATATGATCGCCCGGTAGAAGTTGCTGCCTCGGATTTTCTTGTTCAGCTGGGTTGCCAAGTACAAACTGATCGCCATCTTCACCACGACGGTGAAGAACGCCATGATGAGCGTGTTCTTCACGACGAGTCTGAACACATCATCACTGAACATATCCTTGTAGTTCTGCAAGCCAAGGAATGTTTTTCTCGGGCTGACCATATTCCACTTGAACAAGCTCAAGTAGAATGAATAGAAGATTGGCCAAAAGATAAAAACGGCCAACAGGATGAACGTGGGGCCGGTGAACGCGAAGAATGTCCACATATCGCGTCTAGCCCGCTTGCTCATCTGCTTATGCAAAGGTGTAGCTGCTACTGCCACGGACGTCCCTCCTTGGGCGAGCTGATCATCCAATAGTTGTTGATTGGGGTAATGTTCAGGGGAAAATGCCGCTGAGCTATGTGCAATCCTCCAAGATAAGATGTTCCACCATCAGCGAAGCCGATATTATCGTTGCTGCTTCAATTAGGATAAAGCCCTCTTGTAGAATCACGCAAGTCTTTCACCCGCCTTAATGAGCAGATGGTTTTCCTATTGAAGAGCGGGCACCTAATATATGTTTATATTCCACCGGGGTACCCTCTATCACCACAAACAGCATCATGTCAAAAATCTTTTTCACGGCGTCATTGTAGGTGTGCAATGTTAAATGAAAAAGAAAAGTCGCGTTAAATCGAAGTAAAACGAATGGAACAATCAGGATTCAGAATCACTTGCCGCGATGAACATGCGGGTTTTCTCGTCTTTACATCTTTCATTCTCGTATTGTACATTTGCATTGTCAAAGGAGAAGACGGTATGAAGATTTTTGCTCATAGGGGATATAGCGGCGCATATCCGGAGAATACGATGCTTGCGTTCACCAAGGCGTTGGAAGCGGACGCGGATGGGATTGAATTGGATGTGCAGCTCTCCAAAGACGGTCATGTCGTCATCATCCATGATGAGAAGCTTGATCGAACCACCGATGGCAGCGGAAAAGTGGCCGACCACACGCTCGCGGAATTACAGAAGCTTAACGCCGCCAAGCTCTACAAACGGGGATCAGAGTTCCATTCAATTCCCTCGTTCGATGAGTATTGCGCGTGGGCATCGACAACCGAGCTCATCACCAACGTCGAACTGAAGACAGGCCTCGTCTACTACCCCGGTTTGGAAGCGAAGTGCATCGAGATCATCAAAAAGCACAACCTTGAAAAGAAGGTGTTCTTCTCCTCCTTCAACCACCTTTCACTCGTCACCGCCCGGAAGCTCGCTCCGAAGATCAAAGTCGGGGCGCTGGTGATGGAGTGGGGGTTGGAAGGCGCCGGAAGAGCGGTGAGCGAGTATGGGTTCCACTACTATCATCCCGCCTTCGAATCGCTCTGCAAAGCGCAGGTGGAGGAGTGCCATGCCCATGACGTCAAGGTGAACGTGTGGACGGTGAACTCGATGAAAGCGCTTGAAGATTGCTACGCCTGGGGCGTGGATGGAATCTTCACCGACTTCCCGAAAGTGGCTCGAGCCTACGTCGACGCTCAATAACATATAGTCTTTCAGATACGCCTCCGCTGTTCTATACTGATAGCGGAGGTTTCTTATGATCCGTCAATCAGCATTTGCCGGCTCCTGGTATCCGGATGATCCGGTCATTCTCAGAAGACTTATCGAACGTTCCAAAGAAACAAAGAAGGTTCCTCCTGCCCGATTCGCTTTGCTGCCGCACGCCGGTCTTTCATATTCAGCGATGGGAATCGCCCCGTTCTTCGGAGACTTCGATCAATCTGTCACCCGCCTCTTGATCGTCGGACCCAGTCACTATGCTCATGTACCGGTCGACCGGATAATCACCGTACCCTTTGCTTCCTACGAGACTCCGCTTGGATCGTTGGAAGGCTTCGCCCTGCATGGGGCAAAAGCGGCACACGCTCCAACGCTTCAAAGAGAGCATTCGATTGAAATGATCCTTCCGTTCATCGCGGAGCTGAAGAGTCCGCCCAAGGTGAGTACCGCCCTCATCAATCATTTCTCCTCCCTGAAGACCCTCGATGAAGCAAGCGACTCGTTGATCGGTCAGGATGAGGGGCTTTCAATCATCGCCAGCAGTGACTTCACCCACTATGGTCCGCGCTTCGGTTTCAGCGCCCTTTCCGAGAAAGAGGTCAAAGAGCGTGATGTCCGGGTGGCTCATCTTCTCGCCGACGGAAAGATTGAAGAAGCCTTTTCGTTCTTCACCGGGAACCACCACACGATCTGCGGATGGGCGAGCGCGTTGCTGGCGGCCAACATCGCCAAGCGAAAAGGGATGAACGGGGAAGTGGTGAGCTACTACACATCGAATGACGTAGCCGGACGGGACGGAGGGGATTTCGTCGCCTACGCAACGGTTCTCTGGAGGTAAGATGAAAGAGTATCATTTCGCATTGCTCGCTCTTGCTCGGGAGGTGATCGACTGCTCGCTGGGATTCGGAGACGCGCCGCTGTATGAAAAACTCAAAAAAAAAGACGATCCCTTTTTCACCCGGAAGAGGGGAGTCTTCGTGACCCTCACCACACAATATGGAGCGCTCCGGGGGTGCATCGGGAACCTTGTCGGCTATCAGCCGCTGGTCGACCAGGTCGCCCGTCTCGCTCATGAAGCCGCGTTCAACGATCCGCGCTTTAAGCCGGTCACCAAAGAAGAGTTCAGTCACCTTGTCATCGAAATCTCCCTCCTGACCGAACCCGAACCTGTTTCGAGCTGGAAAGCCATTCGACCGGGAGTCGACGGAATCATTCTCAGCAACGCCTCGCGGCGAGCGGTGTTCCTGCCCCACGTCGCGACCGATCAAGGATGGGATCTTGAAACGACCCTGAGACACCTTTCCCGCAAAGCAGGGTTGAAGGAAGACGGGTACATGGATCCGTTTACCACCTTCGAGGTTTTTCAGGCGACCAGATTCAGCGAGGAAAGGCGATGAAGGCGAAGTGCGACTTCTGCTATCGGGAGTGCACCCTCAGCGAAGGCCAGCGGGGCATCTGCCATATCCGAGTAAACCGTGATGGGGCGATCGTTACTGAGAACTACGGCGAGGTCGTCGCCCTTGCGCTCGATCCGATCGAGAAAAAACCCCTCTATCACTTTCGACCCGGTTCACGCACGCTCAGCGTGGCTCTCTTCGGGTGCAACCTTTTCTGTTCCTTTTGCCAAAACTACTCGATCAGCCAGAATGAATTCTATCAACGGCGACCGAGCCGATATATTCCTCCGAACGTGTTCGTCCAACAAGCAATCGAAGAGAAAGTCTCCGTCTCCTTCACCTACAGCGAACCGATCGTGTGGCAGGATTACCTCCTCGATTGCGCCCGGATGGCGAAGAATGCCGCGGTACCGACGATTCTCGTTTCCAGCGGAACGTTCAGCAGGGCTTCCTTGTCTCGAATGCTTCCATTCATCGATGCGTATTCGATCGATCTGAAAGGCGATGAGAGTTTCTACGGGCGCTACTCCAAAGGCTCGGCAAAACCGGTCATCGCGAGCTTGGAGGCGCTGGCGAAAACCTCCGCCACGGTGGAAGTGACCACCCTGTTGATCGAAGGCGAGCATACTCTTTCCGATGTGAAGGAGCTGGGAACGATGCTTCAAAGTCTTGGCATCAGAGTTTGGCATCTCAGCCGCTATCATCCCGCCTACAAGCTCGATCATCCTGCGACCAGCGAGTCGTTTCTTCAGGAAGCCCTCGCCGTGGCGAAAGAGCTGAAGATTCCTCATGTCTACGGAGGCAACAGCCGTCAGGACCAGGATACATACTGCCCCGAGTGCAGCGCGCTCTTGATCAAACGGTTCCCCCATCACGTCAAAACGTTTTTGCAAGCGGGAAAATGCACCTGTTCTCACCAACTCTATGGTGACATGGGTAGCTGAGGTTTGTTATAGTGAGGGGAGGAGAATCATCATGACGGATACCTATATTCAACGGGTCCATGCGCTGAGAGCGAAAAAGTATAACTGCGCCCAAGCGGTGGCATGCACGTTCAGTGAAGAAGCAGGTCTTGAAGAAGAGCTGCTTTTTCAGATCATGGAGGGCTTCGGTGGAGGCATGGGCGGTCACGAAGCTACGTGCGGAGCGCTGAGCGGCGCCGTCGCGATCATCAGCATGCTCACCAGCAAAGGTCGAATCGAAGCGAATACGAAAGCCCTCACATATGAGCGCGTCTCTTCCCTTGCCAAAGGATTTAAAGAGAAAGCTCGAAGTCTGGTGTGCCGGGAGATTTTAGGGGAGGATGATGGAAAAATCCTCCTTGGCTGTGAAGACTGCATCGACGAAGCGGTGATTCTCGTCTCCGAGTTTCTCGCCGGACTCAAGAAATGAAGAGCTATCCCGGGCGAATCATCATCTGCGGCCTCGATCATGATAACGAGCCGATCGCCCTCTACGCCTTGACCGCCCGCTCCTCTTCGAGCAAGGAGCGAGTTCTTGTCATCAAAGAGGACGGGCTCCGGGTCGAACCGACGATGAACGCCCGAGGCGGCAACCCCTCCTTGTTGTACTACCGGGCATCCTTTCAAAAGGATGGATCGATGATCGTCGCCAACGGAACGCACAGCGAACGTTTCACACAGACGCTTGCGATCGAAGATGCCCTTAAAGATGAACTCTATGAACCGGATGAGCCGATCTATACTCCTCGCATCGCAGCGGTGTTCGACCTGAAGGCATTGAAATACACGTTCGCTTCGATAAGCAGATCAGGTGACGGATCATGCAAGCGGAGCTTCTTCTCCTTTGGTGCTTGGAAGCCGGGATCGGGACATCGGATCCAGACCTACGAAGGGGATCTGAACCATCCTCGAGCGTTTGCCGGTCCCCCCATGCCGATCACCTTGCCGAAAAAGGATATCGCACAAACAATCTTCGATGAATTGCATCCCGATCTTCGAATCGCGCTGGCGGTGATTCGAAAGGACGGATATGAGCTCATCAATACCCATGGAGGCTGATGATGGAAGGAATGAATCTGAAATACGGCTGCAACCCCAATCAAAGACAAGCTGCACTGTTGATGGAAAGCGGGACGTTGCCGATTCAAACACTCAACGGTGAAGCGGGGTATATCAACCTCCTCGATGCGCTCAACGGGTGGCAGCTGGTCAAGGAGCTCAAAGAGGTAACCGATCTTCCGAGCGCCACATCGTTTAAGCACGTCTCGCCGGCAGGAGCGGCGATCGGGCTTCCCCTCAATGAAGAGGAGACGAGGGTCTTTGATGTGCCGAAGACGCTTTCACCGATAGCAAGCGCCTATATCCGAGCGAGAAGCGCCGATCCGCTCGCTTCCTTCGGAGACTTTGTCGCGATCAGCGACGAGTGCGATCTTTCTCTCGCCAAAGTGCTCAAGCGCGAGGTGAGCGATGGAATCATCGCCCCTTCCTATACCCCGGAAGCGCTTGAACTCCTGAAAACGAAAAAGCGGGGACGGTATGTCATCCTGCAGGTGAATCCCGAATATGAGCCGCCCTTGACGGAAAAGCGCACGTTGTTCGGAATGACCTTGATGCAGGAGCGGAACACCGTCGTTCTGGACTCCTCGCTCTTGAGAACGGTCGTCACGAAACAGAAGGATCTTCCCCCCGAGGCTATCCAAGACCTCCTTGTCGGCATGGTCACCTTGAAATATACCCAATCCAATTCGGTGTGCTACACCAAAGGCGGTCAAGCGATCGGAGTGGGAGCAGGGCAGCAATCGCGAATCGCCTGCACCCGGCTTGCCGGTGAAAAGGCGGATCTCTTCCACCTTCGCTTTCATCCCAAGCTGCAGAATCTCCGGTTCGATGCGCCCCCTACCCGTCAAGGCCGGTATCTCTTCATCGAAGAGGGGATTCGGAATGAAACGCTGCTTTCAAAAGAGGAGCAGCGATCCTATCTGAACGATGTTTCCAAGGTGAGCCTAGCCAGCGATGCGTTCTTCCCCTTCAGAGACAACATCGACCGAGCGGCTCAAAGCGGTGTCACCTATATCGCCCAAGCTGGCGGTTCCACCCGTGATAAAGAGGTCATCCAAGCTGCAGATGAGCACAAGATGGTGATGTGCATGACATCAATTAGGCTGTTCCATCACTGAGTTGGGTCATGAAGAACCAAAAAAGGGTCTTTATAACCCAAGTGTGTCATTTTGATTCAAATACATCGAATTTCTGCCGTCTTTGAGAATCGTTTACCGGGCGTTGCATATCTTTTTTAATGGTGAAAAGTATATAAATACTTTTATTATAATGATTTATATACAATACAGCTGGTTGTGAATCAAGGTTGGCACACCACTTGCATAGTAGTAAGTAGAACAACAATGCACAGTGGAGGTGCCTTATGAAATACTACGTAACCTATAATCGAAACAACCCGGTATCGAGCTTCAAGTCCCTGTTCAACGACCTTTGGGGCGACTGGGAGTCCGGCAGTGCCCGGATTCCTCCGGTGGATATCT
>JAAYQW010000060.1 GCA_012519115.1 Spirochaetales bacterium | reverse complement strand
ATGACCGATGGAAAGAAATATAAAGTGGATGTGTATCTCGTTGATGAAAATCCCAACACCTTCGTTACACCCTTCCATTATCAGTTGGTTGGCCAGCAGGAAGGTGTTTCCGTTACATTGAAGATGATTGGTGACGGTGCTGACTTGGTTCATGATAGATTTAATGTAAAGCTCTATACAGGCCTTAATTACGAACCAACGATATGGAAGAAAACAGCCGACTTTTCCTTCCTGCCCTAGGATATGACAGCTATAACTCCTGAAAAGTCCCTAAACGTGCCGAAAAACCTTCGGTGTATTAAGGTTTCGATGGCAGACTGAGAGCACTCATTGCTTCTATCCTTGGATACGTGGCTTTTAGCTGTTCAAGGCTTTGCCGGAGAACCTCTTTCCCTTTACAAACGGCCCCTCTTTTCGTATTGTGTCCTTACTGAGTGAAGGAGGCGGGTGTGAGTCAAGTTGTGGCATTCAATGATCAGGAACGGGTCCTTGTGGCGAGCTGTCGAGCGGTGCTGGAGAAACAGCACAAGCAGTTGGCCCAGTACCTGGATGATCGAGTTGCCGATCTCCACTCCCTTGCAGGCATCATCACCCGCTCCGCCTCACTGGTGAGTGACTTGGGATTCAGCAAATCCAGACGTGATTTGAACACCTTGGCGGCAAAGCTGGTGAACCAAGGGGTGGAGGAGGTGGTGAACCTTCCGGTCCGTGCCTCGATCGGCCGCACCTTCATGGTTGCAAAGCTTCACCTGTTTGGCTTTCTTTTGAACGTAGTTGCAAAGCAAGGTTATCTAAGCGACGAGCAGGAAGAAGAAATACTTTCTTGTTATCACTCGATTCTTTTCGCCCTGATGGCTGAAGATCTGTACATCACGATCATCAGCGATGCCGACGGCCAGGAATCCTGGGCAAAACGGGCCACCCATGACCTTGTCATGATGTGGGAAGAGCGCAGCGGGGTATCAACGAGCGCCTTTGCGCCGTTGCTCCAGGAGCTGTGGGATGCCCGCCATCTGTTGATACCGGTTCTCGGGACATTGATGGGAACCGTCGAGCTGCTTCAGCTTTCCATGGGGTTGAGTAAAACCTGGCATGACTTTTTTGCTGCGCATGGCAAAGAAGAGCAGACCGTTCTGGCGCTGAACGAATTTCTTTTCTCCCTTTCCTATGAGCAGATCGTCATGCTGGAAGAGTTGATGAAGAAAGAAGGCTATGAAGTAGTCAGCCGGGAAGGAGCTCAGGATCTTTTACAGTTGAAGCCAACCCAACGCTTGGAAGGAAGAAATGAAGAGGAGCGGTCCGCTGTTCGCCTGTACCGCTCCTTCCTCCGTCGAAATACGTTGGCCAAGGTTCGCCGCGACAGCAACAAAGCTGGCCCGCATTCTACCTTAGAGCAACAATTCATGCTCTATCTCTGGAGTATCGAGCATTAGTCACCCAACGCAAGGCGATAAATTGCCTCGATGTCCGCTCGGTCGAGCGCTTTGATCGAACCGGGTGTTCGAGTACCACCGAACGAACACTTGTCAGCCATATCCAAGATCTCTTCTTCCGTCGGATTGACGCCGAGAGCTTTGATCGTGGTCGGCATCTTGATCGATTCGAAGAACGCTTTTGTCGCCGCGATCGCGGACAGGGCATCAGCGTCGGCATCACCGCTCTTCGGAAGATCGAAGACTTTATAGCCGAAAGAAGCGAAACGCTCGGGTTTGATCTTATACACGTATCGCGCCCAGCTGTCCCACACCGCCGAAAGTCCGGCACCGTGGGCGATATCGTAGAGCCCGCCAAGTTCATGCTCAATCTGGTGGCAAGCCCAATCACCGCGGGATCCGTTTCCGGCGCCCGTAAGACCATTATGGGATAAAGAACCCGCCCACATGATATTGGCCCGCGCCTCATAGTTTTTTGGATCCTTCAGCAGGATATGGGCGTGATGCATGACATTTTTGAGCAGGGCGGCAGCGATGTCGTCGGTCAGCGACATCGGCTCCTCGATGATAAAGTAGCGTTCCATCGTATGGAGCATGATATCAACGATTCCGCTCATCGTCTGGTATTCCGGCAGGGTATAGAGCAGCTCGGGGTTCATGATAGCAAAGCGACAGCGTCCGTACTCGGTATTGAGGCCGCGTTTCAGCCATCCGTCTTCATTGGTGATTACCGAAGAATTGCTCATCTCCGAACCTGCGGCGGCGATCGTAACAATCGCAGCATGCGGCAAAGCTCCTTGAAGCGTCCGCTTGCCCTCATAGAAATCCCAGACTTCGCCTCCGTTATAGAGTCCATAGGCGATCGCCTTGGCCGAATCGATGACCGAACCTCCGCCGACGGCGAGGATGAAGTCAACCCCTTCTTTTTTTCCAAGCTTGATGCCTTCATGGACCTTGGACAGACGGGGGTTGGGGACGACGCCGCCCAGCTCGACATAATCGATTCCTTCCGCTTTCAGAGAAGCTGCGACTCGATCCAACAGGCCGGTTTTTTTTGCTGAATTTGAGCCGTAGTGAAGCAGAACCTTCGTTCCGCCATGACCTTTGACAAGGCGACCAGCCTCTCGTTCAGTATCTTTGCCGAAGACCACTTCGGTCGGGGTGTAATAGGTAAAATTTGAAGCCATAGATTCCTCCATCAATATCCTAAGCTCTCACCAACGATGAGAACGGTCATTCGATCGGCAGCACGCTGGTTCGACATCACCACATAGTTGGCACAAATCGTGTCCGCACACTGTCCCGCCTTTAAAGCCACAAGGTGCTCCGAGTCGACTCTGGCACTTACGCAGCGACCATGCTCCGTACAGTAGGTGTTTTTCTTCAGCCGGGTCGCATTCGCGGGAGCCGCGATGTGCTTCACCCGGAGAACCGCATGGGCAAGATCGGGAACGATCTTATCCCAAGAGGCCACGATGATGACCTTTTGGGGACCGTAGAGAAGGGCGGCAACCCGGTTGCTGGCACCATCGACACAGTAAAGCTCGCCATGTTCGGTAATTGCGTTCACGCTGGAGAGGTAGACATCCGCTCCGAAGGAGGCGATGTAAATCTGTCGGATATCCTCCCTGGTCAGGTTTGGTGCATACCGGTCCAAGAACGCATAATCGCCATTGCGTAAAAGATCCAGGATTCCGGCCTCAGCCAAACTGACCGAACCTCCTACAGCCACGGTGGCTCCCTTCGGCAGACGAGCTTTGACCTCGGTCTTCACTTGTGCCATTGTAGGGATGAAGTGTGCTTGTATGTTGTTTTTCTTCAATTGTTCAATGGTCCGCTGAACCGCTTTCATTCGAATCGTGTAGAAATGTTCATCCATGAGTGTATCCTCCCCGTCAAGTTTACCCTGTTCTTCGGTCGCCTTGCAAGTTTTCTTCGTTTGTGGGAATTTTTACAATGGGTCACGAACCCGAATAGGGTGTATCCTGTAGAACAAGGAGCAAAGCTATGGAAATTCAATTTTATGGAGCGAACCGATATGTAACGGGCAGCTGCACCTTGGTGACGGGCAATGGAAAGAAGATCCTGATCGATTGCGGTCTTCCTCAAGGAAATGATGCAAAGGTCGGAGGGCTTCAATTACCCTTCAACGCGAAAGATATCGATTATCTTCTCCTCACGCATGCTCATATCGATCACAGCGGACGAATTCCGCTGTTAATCAAAGATGGGTTTCGGGGAACCATCTTCGCCACCGAGGCGACAAAAGAGCTGTGCTCGATCATGCTTGCCGATTCCGCTCATATTCAAGAGTCGGAAGCTCAGTGGCAAAACCGGAAAGCCAAACGGAGCGGACAGCCGATCATCGAACCGCTGTATACGGTGAATGACGCGTATCAGAGCCTTTCCCGTTTCGAAACGATCGAGTACGAAGAAAAGCGGACGATCGGCGAAGGGATTGCGATACGCTATCAGGATGCCGGCCACCTTCTGGGCTCGGCGCTCATCGAGCTGTGGCTGACTGAAGGAAGCGAGACGCGCAAGCTCGTTTTCAGCGGAGATATCGGGAATTTGGATCAACCGCTGATCAAAGACCCGGTGTATATCACGGAAGCGGATTTCGTGATTATGGAATCCACCTACGGAAACAGGAACCACGCACCCTTGATCGATGAAGAGGGCGATCCGATTACCTCGTTGCATCGGGCAAAAGAGCTGGCTGCGATCATTCAGCGAACCTTCGATCGCGGTGGAAACGTCATCATCCCCGCTTTCAGCGTGGGGCGGACTCAGGAACTTCTCTATCTGCTGAGAATCATCATCGAAGAGGGTCTTTGTTCCGAAACGGTGCCCGTTTTTGTCGACAGTCCGCTTTCCGTCAAAGCGACCAAAGTTTTTGCCGGAAATCTGTATGGGTATATGGATGAGGAAACGATGGCTTTGGTGAACGCGGGAATCAACCCGATCCTGTTTGAAGGGCTGACTCCGGTTGTTGATGTGGAAGATTCGATCGCGCTGAACCACCGTAAAGAAAGCTGTGTGATCATCTCCTCCAGCGGGATGTGTGAAGCGGGTCGAATCAAACACCACTTGAAGCACAACCTTTGGCGACGGGAGTGCACGGTCATCTTCAGCGGCTATCAGGCTGCCGGTACGCTTGGCCGATCGATTTACGACGGAGCACGACACGTCACGATCTTCGGCGATCAAATTGATATTCGATGTGAAATCACTGAACTGCACGGCACCAGCAGCCATGCCGATCAACAGGGGTTGATCAAATGGCTTTCAAGTTTTAAAGGGGGGATCCAACGAGTCTTCGTGGTGCACGGAGATGAAGAGATAGCCCCTTGGTTCGCCTCATATGTGCAAAGACAGCTGAACCGGGATGCCTACGCGCCCCATTTTGGTGAACGCTTCGATCTGCTTGCCGTCGAGTCGATTCCGATAGCCGAACCGATCACGCTCACCGAAATGCCGTACATGAAGGATCTGGCCTCTGCTCTTGAGGCTCTCCACAAGGGCGAGAATGCGTTTAGCAAGGTGCTGGCACGAATCAAGCAGGCAGCTGAGCATACGACCGATGAGAAGCGCTCGGTGCGTCTGGCGAACGCTACGCGCCGTTTGGCAAGCGATTTGGAGGATCTTGCAAAGAAGTGGAACAGCGATGCTTCCTAAGCGAGCTTGATACCGAAGATGGCGCTGCCGCCGACCTCTTCAAGGATCGAGAAGCCCATCACTTCATAGAACCCGTATGCCTTTACGTTGCGGCCATCCACCCTAAGGTGAATCCCATGGACATCCTTGGCTTGAAGCGCTGAAAAGAAGGTATGCATCAGCGCTTTGCCAAGGCCTTTGCCTTGGAGGATGGTGAGCAGATCCACATGAAGGTGAGCCGGATAGCCCAGATTTTGCCACAGCCCTTCACCGGGACCTTTGATGATCTGTTTGATCGTGTTTCGTTCGGCGTCGCTTTTAAACTCGGTAACTCCGTCATAGAATTTTCTCAGAGGAACGAGCCACTCATTCTGCATCCATCGGTTGAATGATCGCGTATCACTGGTTCCGACAATGAAGCCGGACGGTACTCCCTGATCATTCAATGCGGTGAAACACACCTCGGGTTCAAAGAAAAAATAGGGTGCGGCGTAGTAGTGTCCGACCGCCCATTTATCATAGTAATAAGGCATTCCGTCCAACCCTGCGAATGCGGTTTTCAGTGCGATGTCATACACATAGGGAAGATCCTGAGCGACCATATTACGAATGAGTGCCATCGTCGATGCCTCCTATACATCAAACACTACAAGAATTCAGATAGTTTCACAATAAGAACATAGTCGGTTGTTCCCTGATCGTACAGAGAAACAAGTCGGAGCTAAACCGTTTATCAAAAGGAGACGATTCTCCGAAACGAGGAGGAATGCCCAACCCTTCATGAGACTTTTTCAGTGATATCCTCATGGAATCATATTCAGCTTGAAATCGCCCTCTAGCAATTCTTAAGTATTTATAATATAATAAAGTAACAAATAATTGTTCAAAGAGTGAGAAGGGTATGGACAAAAGATCCAATACTCTGTAATATCTCTTCTTGTTGGCTTGAGCACCAAAGCTCGTGTTGGCAGAAAGGGCTGAACGCCCTTGACCCATTCAGTGAGTTCAGGTATTCTAATATGCCCCCTTCTGAGAAGCGGGTTGTTTATTGACAGTATAGCGTTAGGAAAAGAACAGTGAGATTGGAGTAGAGGAAGACCGATAGGGCTTCCAGTCAATTTCGAAGATGAAGACAAGAACAAGAGATGTCGGCATCGTCCGAGTTGGATTGGCTCTTAAGAATCAAAAAGAGCCCGGATTTTCGGATTCGGGAATTAGGATGACGGAGAGT
>JAAYQW010000059.1 GCA_012519115.1 Spirochaetales bacterium | reverse complement strand
CTTACCATGGTTGCGCTCTGCCGACTGAGCTACAAGGGCATCGGGCGTATAACAGCGGCAGCGTCATTACACGCAGAAGCTAACTTACCAAAGAGCATAGCTTTTGTCAATATGCTTCACGCTTCTGCTTCACGCTTCTTCTTCACGCTTCTTCACGCTTCTTTTGGTGGTTGCCCCGATGGGGTCGTTTCGGTATAGTTTCACTCATCGTATGCTATTAAGCAGCAAGGAGTTCCCATGTCGAACCGTGAAAAAACAAGATACGGCCATACCGCCAAGGATATTGCTCAGGATTTCGCCGAACATCTTAAATATAGCCAGGATGCCGACCAGGTCCATACTACCGACGAAGGTCGCTATACGGCCTTGGCTCTCACCATCCGCGATCGCATCGTCCACCGCTGGAATCAAAGCAGAAAAACCCAGCGCCAAGGCGATTCGAAACGGGTATATTATCTCTCTCTCGAATTCCTCATGGGTCGGGCGATGAGCAACAACATCATCAATCTCGGTATTGAAGATGAAGTGCGCCAGGCCCTCGCCTCGCTCGGATACACCTACGAAGAGCTCGAGGCGGTGGAAAGCGACGCCGGCCTCGGCAACGGCGGCCTTGGGCGTCTCGCCGCGTGTTTCCTCGATTCCCTAGCGACGCTGGAGATTCCCGCCTACGGCTATGGAATCCGATACAACTATGGAATCTTCCGCCAGCAGATAAAAAACGGCTGGCAGGTCGAACAGCCGGACAACTGGCTGAGAGCGGGCAACCCTTGGGAGATCGTGCGGCCCGATGTGGTCTACTCCGTCGGATTCGGCGGATCGGTGCAGGTCCTCCGAGAAGGGGGAAAAGACCTCTTCAAATGGACTCCCGCCGAAACGGTGTTGGGCGTCGCGCACGACATGCCGATCATCGGCTATGGAGCCAATACGGTGAACACCTTGCGGCTCTGGTCCGCCAAGAGCGTCGATGAGTTCGACTTCGCCGAGTTCAATGAAGGCGACTACACCGAAGCGGTGCGCTCCAAGATAACCGCTGAAAACCTCAGCCAGGTCCTCTACCCCAACGATACGCTGTACATGGGAAAAGAGCTCAGACTGAAGCAGCAGTATTTCTTCGTCTCCTGCTCCTTGAAAGATATCATCCGTCGCTTCAAACGGAACGAACGCTACGATTGGAACAAGTTCAACGACTTCGCGGCGATCCAGATGAATGATACCCACCCGAGCCTGGCGGTTCCCGAGTTGATGCGCCTGCTCGTCGACATCGAGGGTCTTTCCTGGGAAAAGGCTTGGAAGATAACCGTTGCAAGCTTGGGCTACACCAACCACACCCTGATGCCCGAGGCGCTGGAGAAATGGAGCGTACCGATGCTTGGGTCGCTCCTGCCCCGACACCTTCAGATCATCTACGAGATCAACTATCGCTTCATTCAGGAAGCGGTCAGCCACTTCCCGCTCATGCCACAGATTCTCAATCAGATCTCGATCATCGAAGAGTCCAATCCGAAACATGTGCGCATGGCCAACCTCGCGATCGTCGGCAGTCATTCCACAAACGGAGTCGCCGCTTTGCACAGCCAGCTGCTCCGTGATTCGATGTTCCCCCACTTCAACACGATCTTCCCCGATCGTTTCAACAACAAGACCAACGGGATCACTCAACGCCGCTGGCTGCTCGCCTCGAATCCACAGTTGAGCAAACTCATCACCAAAGCGATCGGAAGCGGATGGATCACCGATTTTTCCCAGATGGCGAAACTGAAGAAGTACGCCGATGACTCCTCGTTCGTCGCCGACTTCGCCAAAATCAAAGAGGCGAACAAAGTCCGGGCGGCTGACTTCCTCCGCATCGACACGTCGATCATCTTGAACCCCGATACGTTCTTCGACGTCCAAGTGAAACGGATTCACGAGTACAAGCGCCAACTGCTCAACGTACTGAACATCCTCTACATCTATAATGACCTCAAGAGCGGTGGCGAAGAGACCAGGCACATGGAACCCACCACCTTCCTCTTCGGAGGAAAGGCGGCACCGGGGTACGTCAATGCGAAGCTGATCATCAAGCTGATCAACAACATCGCCCAGGTCATCAACGCCGACCAGGAAGTCAAAGACCGTTTGAAGGTCCACTTTCTGCCCAACTACCGCGTTACGATGGCCGAAGCGTTGATTCCCGCGACCAACCTGAGTCAGCAGATTTCAACGGCGGGAACCGAAGCATCGGGAACGGGCAACATGAAGTTCATGATCAACGGGGCGTTGACGATCGGCACGCTGGACGGAGCGAATATCGAAATCGCCGAAGAGGCGGGAGCGGAAAACCTCTTCATTTTCGGAAACACCGAGCAGCAGATCGAAACGCTTCGTCCTTCCTACGATCCTCACTCCTACATCAAGAGCAACCCCAAGATCCGAGCGATCATGGACTTGCTGCAGAGCGGCTACTTCAACGTCAATGAGCCGGGAATCTTCGATCCTCTCTACCGCTCCTTGCTGAAGGAGGGAGATCGCTACTTCCTCTTCGCCGATCTTCAGATGTACGCCGATGCTCACCGCAAAGCCCGCGAGCTGTACAGCCTCGATCAGACCGAGTGGAACCGCAGGGCGGTTCTCAACGTCGCCAGCGGCTCGAAGTTCTCAAGCGATCGAACGATCGGTGAATATGCCAAGGAGATTTGGAAGATCAAAAGCATGCCGGTAACGCAGAACGGGGACGACGATTCCGTCCTCGAAGATGCTCGAAAGCGCTGAGATGCTCCAAAACAAGTCGCCTTCTCATCAGAGTGACTTGTTTTCGTCACCGGTAGTTTCATTAATTGATTGCTCCATAAGAAGAATCACTCGAACGAGCTCAAGCCTGCCGGATTTTCGTCATTTGAGGTTACTGCCTGCTATATTTACGGCATGGAATCTTTCTGGAATCGCGTCACATCCCTGCTTAATACCTCAACTGTCGTAGAGCTTGCTCAAATCCTCGACGTGAAGCGCTCGACCCTTTCCAGTTGGATTCACAGCGATCGCCGACCTCCCATGGAGGTGCTTCTGAAAATCACCGAATTGACCGGGGTGGATATCCACCAGCTTGAACGAGGATTCTCCTACTCGCTCGATGAGGATGATGAAGTCGCCGAGCACCATGCTTTTTCCAAACGAATCGAACTGATCGAGTTCATCAACTCCCTTGACGATGAAGAGCTCGAAGCGGTTTGGGCGTTCCTGCGCTTATGTGAACAACGAGCGGTTAAAACCCGAACCTCGAAACCAGCGCGACAACCGGAGGAGTGAGGATCGCGAAGATCGGCGCAAGAATCATGGCCGGAAGAAAGTTCCCGGTCTTCGTCTTGCGGATATCCAGCAGGTTGAATCCGATCATCAGCAGCAATACTCCCCCGACCGCTCCGAGTTCTCCGATTCCATCTTCCCCGAGAATCGGTTCGATCCATCCGCCGGCAAGGGTGAAGAACCCTTGGTAGACAAGCACGAAGAGTGCGCTTGCAATCACTCCCGGTCCGTAGACGGAAGCGAAAATGACCGCCATGCACCCGTCCATGATCGATTTGATCATAATCAGGCGATAGTCGCCAATGGTTCCCGCCTGAATCGAGCCGAGGACCGTCATCGCTCCCGAGCAGAACAGCAGCGACGCATTCAAAAATCCGAGGGCGAAGTTCTTGGCTCGTTCGCTGTCGGCTTCTCCCCGACTCGTCACTTTCTCCATCCAGGTGCCGAGAGCCAGAATACGATCTTCGATTTTCAGCCAATATCCCAACGCTCCACCGAGAGCAAGAGCCAAAAGCATCAAGAGATAGGAAGATGTCGCCACGGCCATCGAAAAACCGAGTATGAGGGTGATCAAACCGCTGGAGGTGAAGATAATCTCTTCAAAGGACGGTTTTAATCTGCTTTTCACGAGCAGACCGATAAGCGAACCGATGACGATCGTCAAGGCGTTGAAATAGGTGGCTATCATAATGATTTGGAGTATACTCAGATTATATGGAAGGCTCAAGAATGACCCAAAATATTCTTCTGGGTGCCGGAGGCGGTACCCGCAGCGGAGGGGAGAAGCTGTTTTGGCTGTATGAGAACAAACCAATCATCTACCACAGCGTCGCGAACTCGCTGAGAGCGGACCTGCCCACCATCCTGGTTCTCGGCTACCGGCACGCCGAAATCCTTTCCCTCATCGAAGATCTCACGGAAGATCCGCTTTTGACCGTCGTCATCAATGACCATTGGCGGGCTGGCCAAGGCTCCTCGACGAAGGTCGGAGCCCGCCGCCTCGATCGGGGGAAACGATTCTTCATCTCCCTTGGCGACATGCCCCTGATCACCCCCGAGCACTACCATTTTCTTGAGCAGTTTTCAGAAACGGTCGTCCGACCGACGGTACACGGGAAGGTCGGCCATCCGGTCCTGCACGACCCGTTTCTCCTCGATGAGATTCTCAGGCAGCCCGACTCGTTCACGATGAGGGAGCTCTTAAGCGCATATGAAGTTAAAAAAATAGCGGTCGACGACCCGGCGTATATCCGTGACATCGACACGCTGCAAGAATATCAGGAACTTTTAGGAAATCACCACGTTTGAGCCATCCCACGAAAGGTCGATCGTATCCCCTTCATGATAAGAGCCTTCCAGGATCTTCAGACTCAAGGGGTTTTCGACAAGCCTCTGAATCGCCCGTTTGATCGGGCGGGCTCCGAAGAGCGGATCGAACCCCGCCTCGAAAATCGCATCTTCGAGATTCTTATCCCACGCAAGTGAATATCCCCGTGCTTTGAGCCGATCCGCAAGCGTCTTGAGCTGCAAGGCTATGATCTGATGCACGGCCTCGCTATCCAGGCGGTTGAAGACGATGATCTCATCAAGGCGGTTGATGAACTCCGGCTTGAACGCGGAGTGGATCACCTCGTTGACCAATGCCGCCCCCTCTTCGTGGGTCGCCGCCCCGAGCAGCTGCTGGCTGCCGAGGTTGCTCGTCATGATGATCACGGCGTTGGTGAAATCCACCACCCTGCCCTGGCCGTCGGTAAGACGTCCATCATCCAGAAGTTGAAGCAGCACGTTGAACACGTCCGGGTGGGCTTTCTCGATCTCATCAAAGAGAATGACCGAATACGGCCGCCTTCTCACCACTTCGGTAAGCTGGCCGCCCTGGTCATAGCCGACATATCCCGGCGGGGCGCCGATCAGCCGGGAGACGGAAAACTTCTCCATATATTCGCTCATGTCGATTCGCGTAAGCGCTTTCTCGTCATCAAAGAGGAACTGAGCCAGCACTTTTGCGAGCAACGTCTTTCCCACTCCCGTGGGACCGGCGAAGAGGAACGACCCCAGCGGCCGCTTTTCATCGCCGATTCCCGCCTTGTTCCGGCGAATTGCCGCGCTGACCGCCCGGATCGCTTCCTCCTGCCCGATCACCTCTTCCTTGAGGATGCTCTCAAGGTTGAGGTACTTTTCGACCTCGCTGCTTTTCATCTTGGCGACAGGAACCCCCGTCCAGTTGGAGACGATCTTGGCGATGTCATCTTCGCTGACTTCTTCACGAAGGAGCTGATGTCCGTTTTCCCGCTTGAGGGCTTCCGTCCACGTTTGGATTTCCCGCGTCAACGCGGGAATCTCGCCGTGCTTGATCTGAGCCGCTTTGGCCAGATCGCCCTCGCGTTCGGCATTCTCCTCCTCGCTCTTGAGCTGTTCGAGCTTCGCTTTGCTTTCTCTAATCCGACCGATCGAAGCCCGCTCCTCCTCCCATTGGGCGTGCAGGACGTCCCGCTCGTTTTGAAGAGCGTTCCGTTCTTCAACGAGTTTCTCCAGGCGCTTCTTCGAGGCTTTATCGCTTTCACGCTTCAGAGCCTGCTCTTCGATATTCAGCTGAAGAATCTTCCGCTCGATCTGATCGAGCTGCTCCGGCTGGCTTTCAATCTCCATCTTCAACTGGCTCGCCGCCTCGTCGATCAGGTCGATCGCTTTATCGGGCAGGAAGCGGTTGGTGATATAGCGATTGCTCAGCACCGCCGCCGCGACGAGCGCCTCGTCCTTGATTCGGACTCCGTGGTGGACTTCATAGCGCTCCTGCAAGCCTCTGAGAATTGCGATTGTCGATTCGACGCTCGGCTCGGAGGTGTATACCGGTTGGAACCGACGCTCCAGCGCCTTATCCGCTTCAATGTATTTTCGATACTCATCCAAGGTCGTCGCCCCGATCGCATGGAGTTCGCCCCGGCTGAGCGCGGGTTTGATCAGGTTGGATGCGTCGGTCGATCCCTCGGCTGCTCCCGCTCCCACGATCGTATGCAGTTCGTCGATGAAGAGGATGATCGCCCCTTCGCTGGAGGTGACCTCTTTGACGACCGCCTTGAGGCGCTCTTCAAACTCGCCCCGGAACTTCGCTCCGGCGATCAGGGCCCCCAGATCCAGGCTCAGCAGACGCTTGTTCTTCAACGACTCGGGCACGTCTCCGCTGGCGATCCTTCTCGCCAGGCCTTCGACGATCGCCGTCTTGCCGACTCCCGGTTCCCCGATGAGCACCGGGTTGTTCTTCGTTCTTCGGCTGAGGACCTGCATCACCCTTCGGATCTCTTCGTCCCGTCCGATCACCGGATCGAGCTTTCCGTTTCGGGCAAGAAGCGTCAGGTCCTTGCAATACTTTTCGAGGGCTTCATACCGGCTTTCCGGATCTTCGCTGTCGATGCGGGTATTGCCTCGGATCGCCTGAAGGGCCTGCATCACGTTCTCGTTGGTGAGACCGAGTTCTTTAAAGATCCTGCTTGCTGCTGAATTGTCGCGAATAATCGCCAAAAGAACGTGCTCGGCGGAGAGGTATTCATCCTTGAATTCGCCTGCGATCGTCATGGCCGCGTAGAGCTGATTCGCCAGTACTCCGCTGATCGAACGCTTGGTGGATGCTCCGTATGCTTTGCTGAGCCGATTGACCGCTTCTTCAAAGCGTTCTTCGACGACATGCGGAGACACGCCGACCCGCTCCAGGATCGAAGCGAGGATTCCATCCTCCTGACTCAAGAGCGCCAATACGAGGTGTTCGGTGGTCACCTCGGCGTTGGAGCGCAGTCCTGCGAGCCGATCCGCTTCGCCGATCGCCGAACGCAATTTGATTGTCATTTTGTCCATGTTCATATCACTTGTTGACGCAGTGATTTCTTATGCTTGCAGTCCTTCAAGATAGCAGGTGACGAGCTCTTTCGATGTCTGAATCGAATAGGTATCAAAGAACGCCACTTGGAAGCAGGATGCCTCCAGGAGCAGCATCAGATGATCGGCTACTTTATTCGCGTCACATAGGATGATCTCTCCCTCTTTCATCCCTTGGTTCAAGAGGCGCTTGAAGAGGATCGAAAGCTTTGCGGTCCGCCGCAGAATGATCGCGTTGAAATCCGTTCCTTCGCGCTTCATCTGCAACATCACGTCCACAAGACTGGTCAGTTCCCCTTCATGGTCGTGCGCTTCCTGCATGATATCGGTGCAGATGACCGTCAGGCGCTTGAGGAAGGGCTGTTCACTCGACCATGCATAGGTCGCATAGCGGTTGAACATCCGGGCGGTGACCAGCTTGACCGCATAATAGTAGATATCCTCTTTGTCTTTGAAATACTGATAGATCGTAGGTCGGGAGATGTTGCACTCGCTGGCGATCAAGGAGAGGTTGGAATCCCGATACCCCTCACGCGCAAACACTTTCAGAGCGGTCTGTAAAATCCGCTCCTTTCGCGCTTCATGATCGATTTTTTTGGGCATACACACTCTCCTGTTTTCTACACTATATCACCAGGTTGTAGAATTAAACAAGCATTTTTAGAAGCCCTGCCCATCGGCAAGGCTTCCGTACTGCTGCGTGCACTCCTTCTTATTTAATCTTTACTTCGATCGGTTTCGGTTTCTCGACTGGCTTCTTTGGAAGCGTAAGAGTCAAAAGACCGTCAGCGAATTTGGCAGTGATCTTATTCTCATCTACATCCTCCGGAAGCGTAAAGGAACGCTCGAAGCAGCGGTAGCAACGCTCGGTCACGAGGTTCTTCTCCGTTTCTTCTTCAAGGTTGGTCTCCTTGTTGGAGCTGATCTTCAGCACATGCTTCTCGATCTGGACCGAAACCTCATCCTGTTTATACCCGGCCAGTTCCGCCTCGAGAACATACGCGTTCTCTTCCTCGGTGATGTTGACCGCCGGCACTCGCCGTTGCGTCGTTCCCCAAGTGCTCAACAGTTCGTTGAAGAGTGAGTCAAAGGGGGATAAACCATACGTTCTTCTTGTTAAATATCTCATAAGTGTACCTCCTATATCGTATGTATCTAGTCACCACATATAATGCAACAACCATGCCAACCTATAAATATTGTCTTTTGGTACATATATGTTTCTATTAGTACACATATTAAACAAAGTCCCACCCCCTCTGATCGAGGGGGCGGGTCAAGGGGAGACGATCCCCAAGGAGGACTGCATTAATCGAGTCATTATGACCCTATAGGGCTATAGTGACCCTATCTGAGGGTGGCGACCATGATCGCTTTGATCGTGTGCATCCGGTTCTCCGCCTGATCGAAGACCACCGAATGAGATGAGCGAAACACTTCATCCGACACTTCCATCGCCGTAAGCCCGAACTCTTCATGGACCTCCGCCCCCACTGTCGTGTTCAGGTCGTGGAACGCCGGGAGACAGTGCTCGAAGAGCACGTCGGGGTTTCCCGAGGCTTTCAGGAGATCCATCGTGACCCTGTACTCCTTGAGCAGTCCGATCCGTTCGCTCATCTTGGCTTCCTCGCCCATCGAGACCCACACATCGGTATAGATGACGTCACACCCTTTCACTGCTTCATAGGGGTCTTCGAAAACCGTTACATAGTCACTGCCCATCACAGGATGGAGTGCTTTCGGGGCGGCGATCCGGTATTCCATCCTCAATTGCCTGGCACCGATCGCCAAGGCGTTGCTGACGTTGTTTCGTCCATCGCCGATATAGGCGAAGACCAGTTCATGGGGCTGCTTGCCGGTGTGGTCGACCGCCGTCAGCACGTCGGCAAGGACCTGAGTCGGATGATCGTCATCCGTCAATCCGTTATACACGGGAACGCCGCTGTACCGGGCAAGATCCTCGACGACCGATTGTTCGAAGCCACGGTACTCGATCGCATCGTAAAGACGGCCGAGTACCTTCGCCGTGTCCTCGATCGATTCTTTCTTTCCCATCTGGCTGTTCGTCAGGAACGTCACGTTCGCCCCCTCGTCGAAGGCGGCGACCTCAAAGGAGCAGCGGGTCCGGGTCGAGTTCTTATCAAAGAGGAGGACGATGTTCCTGCCATCCAGGAGCTTCCCCTTCAGATGGGGAGGATACGCCAACCCCTTCTTCTTTGAACGAAGATCCTTCGCCAGCGAGAGGAGGTAGAGAATCTCCTCTTCGGTGCAATCGCGCAGGGTGAGGAAGCTTCGACCTTTAAGACTGTCCATATCGTTTCTCCTTCCGGAGAGTATTGCATATTCATGCAGATATCGTCAATAAATATACGGATATTTCCGATTTATTTTGATTTCGATGCATGTATATGCACAAAGAAGACCTCCGGTACTACCGGAGGCCACATTTTCGGGCAAAACGGTCGATTATTCGGCTACGAGAACGACTTCACCGTTCCGATAGTGTTCGGCGACATACGCTTTGATCTTCTCGCTGCGAAGAGCCGCGACCAGCGCTTTGATCCCCGCTTCATTTTCCCGTCCCGCTTTCACGGCGACGACGTTGACGTAGGGACTGTCGGAACCTTCGACGAGCAGTCCGTCACGGGTGGCGATGAGACCGGCGGGAATCGCATAGTTTCCGTTGATGATCGCCCCATCGACATCCTTCAGCACTCGGGGAAGACTCGCCGCTTCGATTTCACGGAAGCGCAGGTTCTTTGGGTTCGCTACGATATCGAGGGGGGTCGCTTCCAGCCCTGCTCCGCTGCCGAGGGTCAACAGCCCGGCGCTTTCAAGAAGCAGGAGAGCTCGGCCTTCATTGGTCGGGTCGTTGGGAATCGCGATCGTCGCACCGTTTGGCAGAGCTTTTAGAGAAGCATGGCGGTCGCTGTAGAGGGCGAACGGCTCGACGTGGATGCCGCCGGCGTTTACGAGATGGAAGCCGCGCTCCTTGTTGAAGGACTCGAGATACGGGATGTGCTGGAAGAAGTTCGCATCAAGCTCACCGCTTTCAAGCGCTTCGTTGGGAGTTACATAATCGGTGAACTCCTGAACCTTGAGCGTGTATCCGCTTGCTGCCAGGTCGTCGACGATCAGGTTCAGGAACGCGGCGTGAGGCTCGGGCGTCGCACCGACGAGAATCGTCTTAGTATCCTGTACCTCTTTTGCTCCTGCTGCAAAGAGAAGCGTTGTGCTCAAGAAAATCAAGAAAATTGTTGCTAAGTGCTTTTTCATACTATACTCCTATTTCCCATCGGGAATGAAATTACTTTGGTATTGTTCCTCAGCGTCGGGCCAAGAGCCGAGCGCTGAGACGGTTGCCCGCGATCTGAACGATCTCAACGAGAACGAGGATAACGATCACCGCAACCAGCATGATATCGCCGCGGAAGCGCTGGTACCCATAGCGGATCGCCAGATCTCCCAACCCTCCGCCACCGATCGCTCCGGCCATCGCCGAGTAGCCGATCAGGTTGATGATGGTAAGGGCGACTCCGCTGACCAGGGAGGGCATCGCTTCGGGAATCAATACCTTCCGGACGATCTGGAAGTTCGTCGATCCCATTGCGCGGGCGGCTTGAACGACGCCCGGATCCACCTCCTTAAGCGCGGTCTCGATGATCCGCGCGACGAACGGAGCTGCCGCGATCGACAGTGGAACGATCGTAGCGGTGGTTCCGATACTCGTTCCAATCAACAGCCTCGAAAGAGGGAACAAAAGAATCATGAGAATGATGAAGGGGAAGGAACGCAGCACGTTCACGATTCGGCTCAATACCGAATTCAACAACGGCATGGGAATGATGCCGCCTTGCTCCTCTTCACCGGTGGCGAAGAGCAGCACCCCTAGGGGAAGGCCCAGGACAAGGGAGAACAGGGTGGAGAAAAAGACCATGCTGAGGGTCTGGAGGGTCGAATTCCAGATCAGGAGCAAGATCTTCGCACTCATGGTCGTTCCTCCTTTTCAACATGAACCCCAAATTCACGAAGCCGCGCAACGACGTTCTCCTGCTCTTCTTCGCTTCCCTGGATATCTACGATCAACGTTCCGATTTCGACTTCTCCGCCGACTTTCTGAACTCCGCCGGCACGGATGTTGAAATCGATTCCCGTCTCACGGGTGATTTGACTCAAGATTGGCTGGTCGGTGGTTTCCCCGCGGAAGCGCAGGATGTATGCTCCGCTCTTGCTGGACCATTGGACCATCTGCTCTTCACTGCTTGCATCCGTTCCCACCAAGTGGGAGAGAAACTCTTTGGTAACATCGCTCTTGGGCTTGGCGAAGATGTCCGTTACCGGTCCTTCTTCGACGACCCTGCCGTCATCGAGGACCGCTACACGGTCGCACACATCCCGCACCACCTCCATCTGGTGGGTGATCATCACGATCGTAAGGCCCATCTTCCGCTGAATCTCTTTCAATAACGAGAGAATCGAATGGGTGGTTTGAGGATCCAGGGCGCTGGTCGCTTCATCGCAGAAGAGGATATCGGGGTTGCACGCAAGAGCCCGAGCGATTGCGACTCGTTGTTTTTGTCCGCCGCTGAGCGTGGAGATCGGAGCCTTGCCGCGATCGGCGAGACCGACGAGTTCGAGCAGCTCGGCGACTCGAGCGGCGATCTCAGCTTTCGGGGTACCGATTATCTCAAGGGGATAGGCCACATTCTGGGCGGCGTTCCGGCTGGAAAAGAGGTTGAAGTTCTGGAAGATCATCCCCACTCGCCTTCGGCGTCGGATGAGCTCTTCCTTGGTAAGGTTATCGACTCGGACTTCGTCGAAGTGGACTTCACCGGCATCCGGTTTTTCAAGAAGACTGATCAAGCGCACCAAGGTGGACTTGCCCGCTCCGCTTTTACCGATGATTCCGTAGATCAGATTGGAGGGAATAGACAGACTGATTCCGTTGACCGCATGAAGCGAGCCATAACTCTTTTTCAAGTCTTTCAGTCGAATCTGCATATATATACCTTCCATATTCATAAAACGAATTGAGACCATCATAGAGGAAAGGTGGTTCTTGAACAAGTGGAGCAAGGATATCCGCCTTGGACAAGGTTCCATAAAAGGATATAGTTTGATAAAAAAGGAACATTCATGAGCGCATATCGCTACGAAACTCATCTTCATACCAATCAGGCAAGCGCTTGCGGCATCTCTGCAGGAAAAGCATATATCCGGCCGTATCTCGATGCCGGATACAGCGGCATCATCGTAACCGACCACTTCTTCAATGGAAATACCAATATTTCCTACAAGCTTCCTTGGAAGGAGCGGGTTCGGCGGTTTTGCGCGGGATACGAGGAAGCCAAAGAATACGGCGACCGATTGGGTCTTTCCGTCTTTTTCGGCTTTGAGTACTCCTATGGACAGGATGAGTATCTCGTCTATGGCCTTTCTCCGGAGTATGTGGCGGAACATCCCGAAATCATGGGTTGGAATCATCGCACCCTCTATGAAATGGTCGACAAAGAAGGAGGTCTTGTCGTTCAGGCCCATCCGTTCCGGGAGCGTGGATACCTAAGCAGAATCTCGCTTCATCCCCACACCGTTCACGCCGTTGAAGTGATAAACGGGGAGAATGAAGAGGAGTTCGATCGCAAAGCCCGAAAATATGCCGAGCATTACAATCTTCCGATGATAGCGTCAGCGGATATCCACGACGTCAGGAAAATCGATCGTATCGCCCGCGCGACGATCTTTGAACAAAAACTTGAATCCATTGACGGTTTCATCCAAGCAGTGAAAGACAATAGATGTGCATTGGAAAGAGATCCCGGCCGGACAGGCGAGCCCTCCGATCATTCGAATCTGCCCGTTTATCTCTATGATGAAGAGGGACGGGCAAAAAAAATCCAGGCGTTTGAAGCCTGGAGCTGAGGGCATAAAAGCCGGCGACAACCTACTTTCCCGCCTCAAGGCGGCAGTACCATCGGCGCAAGGGTGCTTAACTTCCGTGTTCGGGATGGGAACGGGTGTGTCCACCCTGCTGTGGCCACCGGGCCGGCAAACAGCAAGTGCCTTGGCACCGCTCTTTGCCGGTTCGGGG
>JAAYQW010000058.1 GCA_012519115.1 Spirochaetales bacterium | reverse complement strand
CACTCGATCGAGCACAAGGTCTTCATCTTTGAAGATGAAGAAGTCATTCCGGCGGATTATGAGTATGTGGAGCTCGTCAAGAAACAGCTCAAACACAATGACTATGTTCCCGTCGCCATCGGATCCGGTACGATCAACGACCTCGTCAAGCGGGCCGCGTTTGAAGAGGAGCGCTCCTACATGGTCGTCGCCACCGCCCCGTCGGTCGACGGGTACACCGCGTTCGGCGCAGCACTCAATGTGGACGGGTTCAAGATGACCCTTCCCTGCGATGCACCGAAAGTCGTCATCGGAGATGCGGCCATCCTGACAAGCGCCCCGTATCCGATGATCGCTTCCGGCTATGCGGATCTTTCGGCAAAGATCCCCGCCGGAGCGGACTGGTTCATCGCCGACGGTCTGAAGATTGAAAAGATGGTTCCCAGTATCTTCGACATGGTTCAAAAGGATCTACGGGACACCCTGGCAAATCCAAAGCTGTTGATCGAGAAGGACGAAGAGACGATCCTCAAGCTCTTCAACGGGCTTGCATCCGTCGGCTATGCGATGCAGGAATATAAGGATTCGAGGCCTGCAAGCGGAGCGGAGCACATGGTCAGCCACATCTGGGAGATGAACCACCTCTCCCTGAACGGAAGTCCGGTCTCCCACGGCTTCAAGGTAGCGATAGGAACATTGATAAGCACCGCATTCATCACGGAGCTGTTGAAGCTTTCAACGGAAGACATCAAAGAACTCACCCAAAAGTACAAGCCTGAAACTTGGGAAGAACGGGAACAGAAGATCCGGACGGCGTTTGAGGACTCACTTGCACTGGATGGTGCCTTGAAGATGAGCAAAGCCAAGTTCACCAAGGATCTGACCAAACGTCACCAAATCCTGATTAAGAACTGGGAGAAGATAAAGGAGAAGGTAACCAAGCAAATCATCCCCTTTGAAGAGTTGAAGGCGATGTACATCGAAGCGAAGGTCCCCACCCAGCCGAAGGAGATCGCAGTCTCCAAAGAGCTCTTCATCAAAGGCGCAACGCTCGCTCAGATGATCCGAACCCGCTACACATCCTTCGACCTGGCCTATGAGCTTGGGCTCTTTGAACCGATCCTCAAGACCGTCCTGGAGAACTACTTCTCGGAGTTCGCAAAGTAATTAAACATATCACAGAGAAATCAAGAAGCTGCTTACCAACATCAAGCAGCTTCTTCATCAAAAGACATGAAAAAGGCCCTCCGGTTAAGGAAGGCCTGTAGTTCTTGTTAAGGAGCTAGTTAGTTAGCAGTATAATCGAAGGTAACCGTTCCGGTATATTCTCCTTCTACAGCAGCTTCAAATGTGGTTTGGTCTACTACAATGGTAAGTTGGTGCGATTGCCTAGCGACACCAGCAAGGCTTGCCACTGTAATTACATTTTGAAATGCCGGATTCGTAGTTGACGATCCTTGGGTTGCGATGGATTTATTGTTTACAGTTACGGTGTAGTCGATGTACGCAGTCGTTTGCCCCTCTACAACACTCTTCAGCGGAGTAGCGGTCATCTTTACGGTATACCCCGCTCTGTTGTTGCTTATTGTGGAAAGCCAAGCCTTAAGCGAATCTGATCCTATAGATTGTTGGTTTCCGTAAGTGGATACTACATGAGTTACTGCCTCCTCAGCACCATCAAACTGACCCGGGCTCCCTGTAAACTCTGCTGCCGTGATTTTCATTTTGTTCACGCCCTGCACACTTGTCGTAAGATTGAACGTTTTGGTGATATCCGGCTCTGCAAACAATCCAACGCTGACCACTGCGAGTACCAGTAAAAGGGCTACTAAATTCTTTTTCATTTCTAAATCCTTTCGAAGCTCTTGGCTTCTGTGCAAGTTATTTGCTTAATTCCTAAGCTTGTCTGTATCTTACTGAAACTCAGGACTTATGTCAACATGTTTTTTAAAAAAAGTTAAAAATTTTTATTATTTTTTTTAAATATTTTTTATTTTCTTATTGTACATAGAAATAAATACCAAAAATACTTATGACACCAAAGAGTTTTTGAGGATTTTTGGCCTTGGGCCAAAAAAAACCCCTTCAAGCTTGCACCCTTGAAGGAGTTCCGCTTCAGCGCGGTAGTTCCGTTGTCACCTCAATCGAGGGGGAAAAGAACAATCGGAACCATTAGGGGCTAATATTGACACAAGTCATGAATCCCCATATACGGACAATTACACTATATCAACAAACTGAATATTTGTACAGTACTTTGTTAAATATTTTTTATAAATATACAGAATAATGAATTAGATTGAAAAGATGTCTTCCTCATTTCATCTCCACCACAACCGAGACCGTTGACGTGATTGTAAGCGTACCCGGCGAAATCTCTGTCGCCATGTCATAGGATTCATAGGCCATGGCCTTCATCCCGGGATTGTACGGATTGGACGCAACCGAGTACTCGCTGATCGTGATCGGAAGTGTTGTCCTCATATCGACTTGACCGGCATACTGCCCCGCTTTTGACAGGGCTTTGGCCAACGCCTTCTCCCTGGCCTCGCGCTCGGCTTCGCTCTTGTCCTCCTTGTCGAAGGAGATCGAGTTGAGCGTGATCCCGCTCACCTCGCCCAGCGAATCGATGATCGACCCTAAGGCCGAGAGATTCCGAACCGTCACATGGACCGACTGGGAAGCCACCTGGCCGGTGATCACCTGCCTGTTGTCGATGTACTCGTAGTTCGGCCACAGATTGACCATCGTGGTCTTCAGGTCCCTCTCTTCGACATCGGCTTCCCGCAGCGTCGAGAGGAGCGCATGCATCTTCCGATTTGCCTTGTGCTGAGCCTCGCTCGTCGTCTCCCCCTTCTCGCTCACCCGGATCGAGAACGAAGCGATGTCCGGCTCCACCGTGACGGAGGCACTTCCTGACACCTCGATCGTCCGGATGATCGAATTGCCTGTCGATCGGCACCCGGCGAATGTCAGGATCGTGATGATGGTTATTATAATAAGGTACTTCTTCATATCGTCATCCTCCGATCAGATCGGGCCGCCTCTTGGCCTCCCGCATGAAGAAGCCGAGGGCGATCATCATGATGCCATTATCATAGATGCCGGTTCCCATCCGTTCAACCACTTCCTTCAGCGGAACGGACAGGACATCGATCTGCTCATTCTCATCAAGGTCCTGCTTCGCTTGGGGGGCCACGTCCTCTATCAAGTAGAAGTAGGCGCGGTTGCTCATGAACGCCGGATTGGGATTGATCTCCCCAAGCAGCGTTATCCTTGAACCGACGAGGCCCGTCTCTTCCAACAGCTCCCGAGCCGCCGCTTCCTTCGGCATCTCCCCCTCATCCACGACGCCTGCGGGAAATTCCCGGGTGACGGTCGCCGATCCGTGCCGGAACTGGTCGACCATGACCACCATCGGGATCCCCTCTTTGTTTCGGTAAACCGGAATGATTGTGACCCATTTGGGGGCGGCGACCTCGATGAACGGAGCACACCTTCCGTCGGTGGAGGTCCGCTCCACCTTGGCAACATCGAAGATCGGGCCCTTGTAGAGGATCTCCCGCTTTCCGCTTTTCCAGATCAGATGGTCATGCATGCGTTACTCCTTTATCGAAGAGACCGCCGTGCCTTGGTCGATCTTATCGGCGATCCTCTTCAACGCCCGGGCGCTTCGGGACTCGGGGGCGCTTTCAAGATGGCTTCTTCCGCTGTCTTCCGCCTCCATCAGAGGAACCTCGAGGGGGATCCTTCCCAAAAACGGCACATCCAGCTCGCTTGCCAGGCGCTCGCCGCCGCCCATTCCGAACACCGGAATCTCTTCATCGCAGTGCGGACAGAAGAGCCCGCTCATGTTTTCAATGAGGCCGAGGATCGCCACCCCCATCGTCCGGGAGAAGGCGACCGAGCGGCGGGCGTCCAGAAGAGCGACCTCCTGAGGGGTCGTGACGATGATCGTCCCGGTGAGCTCCCGGATCGTCTGGACGACCGTCAGCTGCTCGTCCCCGGTTCCTGGAGGTG
>JAAYQW010000057.1 GCA_012519115.1 Spirochaetales bacterium | reverse complement strand
TGGTCATGCGGCATGGGCTTTGAATCGGGAAGGAAAACCGATTGCCGTCGATCGCCTAGGCAATGTCGTGGAGGGAGGGGAGCTTGAAAGAGGAATAACCGCCGATATCTTTCTCATCTACGGGATGGGCGAGTATGCTCGCGCGGCGGATAAGCGGGAGTTCTTCGATTTCGCCCTTGCTCTCTTCAAATCGGTGGACGAACGGTTCAGGACGAATACATACCGTTGGGTACCGCAGGCGGTGCCTCAGGGATATAGAAGTCATGCCCTTTCAATGATCATGCTCGAAACCGCTCAGGAACTCGCCGCCATCGCCGCATACTTCAAAGACCCGGCGGAAAAACAGCTTCTGGCGATCAGTCAATCTTCGGCGGAGACGACCGTCAGATATTTTCTCAACGAGGATGAGCAGCGGCTCTTTGAGTTCGTCAAGGAAAGCGGGGCCGCCGCGTTTGATGAGCTGCTCGCTTCAACGGTCAACCCCGGGCACTCTCTTGAAGATGCATGGTTCATGCTCCACTGGGCGATGCGATCGAAGGACCAAACGATTCTGGATGCCGGGCTGAAGGTCGTTCGATGGATGACGGAAATCGGTGTGGCAAACGAAGAGGGCGGCATTCCCCAGTTCATCCATAAAGACGGAGGGAAGCCGAGGGGGGTGGTGTTGCCGATACATGAAGGGAGTCCCGTTGTAACTGAAATCAAGGAGAATTGGTATAATCGTTTGTGGTGGGTCCATTCAGAGGCGCTCTACGCGTTGCTCTTATCATATGAGCTGAGCGGTGATGACGGATATCTTGACCTATATTGGCCGCTTCATGAATATGTCTTCTCCACTTTCCCCAACCCCAACAAGGAGAAGGGAGAGTGGATCCAGATCCGGGATCAATGGGGAAGACCTGAGGATAAGGTCGTTGCACTGCCGGTGAAAGACCCATACCACATCACCAGAGCGTTCATGCATGTGATCAAATCCCTTGAGCGGGTTTTAGGTAAGCGAAGGTGATCATATGGACTATAGGCAAGACTTCTTCAGGGTGCTGAGAGGAGAGAGACCGGATCGCACCCCTTTCATATTCATGGGATATTGGGATGAAGAATCGATGCATAAGCTGGCTCCCGAAGGAAGCATCGATGAGAACACGTACTGCTATCCGAGCGACTACTTTGGCCAAGATGCATATTCATCGGAAAAAAGAACGGATGAGAGCCGAAAAAAAGCGGTCGAACTTGCTCGACATCTCGGCATGGCGACCATAGGCGTAGGAAAGGGCGGGGTATTGCCTTTCGGTCATGGGGGACCGGGAGAAATCCAGCCCCACATTATTGAACGTACCGCCGAGCATAGGATTCTGCAGTACGAAGGTGGTCATAAGCGAATCATTCACTACAACCCCCACTCCGTGCATTACTACGATTTTCCCGTGGAGACGGAGGCGGACTTGGACCGGCTTGAACTCCCGGATATGAAAGATCCGAAGCGGTTCGAAGATATTGCCGATGATTGCAATTACTTCAAAGAACATGGGTTTGTCCCCACCGGATCGATTCAAGGGTTCTTCAGTGGTCTTCATAACTCGTTTATGGACTTTGCCGATGTCATGGTGAACCTCCTACTGGAAGAGGAGTTCATGATGCGCTTCACCGAACGGCTTGCTCTCATGAGCTTGGATGCGGCGGAGATGCTGCTCGATCGCGGGGTCGAGGTCATCGATGTGTGCGACGACTTCGGCAATCAGCATGGATTGCTGATTTCTCCTCAATTGGTTCGCAAGTTTTTCATCCCCTGGTACACGGAACTGGCCCATCGTGTCCACCGCAAGGGAGGATATGTGCATCTCCATTCCCATGGGAACATCGCCTCGATTCTCCCCGATCTCGCCGCTGCGGGAATCGATATCATAAACCCCTTTGACTGGTCGGAAAATCCCGACCTTCCCTCATTGGTTGCAGAGCACGGTGACAAAATCGTTTTTTGCGGAGGGAGCACGCACGACCAGCAGCTCCTTCCCATAGCGGAACGCGAAGAGATCATCGTCCGGGCATGTAATCTGCGCAATCTCGCGGAGCGTGGGTATATCTTCATGGGAGGGCAGCCCTCCGTTGATTTCAGCAGGGAGGCGTGGCAGGAGATTCTTGATGTCACCCATCGAGTGTGCAGTTCCCGGTAGGAAGATGAGACAGGAGGAGATTGTCGTGGGCCATATCAGATACCTGGCTGACAGGAAGACGCAGTTGAAGGTCATGAAGCAAATCATCGACGACACGATGATGTTGATACTTCAACGCAGGGCGCTTCGACCTGATTATGGATGGATCGACCTGAAGCTTGATGCCATCAGCGGTGAGGATGCCTTCGAGAGCGACGGTATCCGTGACAAGAATCATGTCTACAGCTGGATTCAAGGTCGAGGACTCGAGGCGATCGCGACTCACCTGAGGTGGTATGATCGGATAGGCTGGCCTTCTGACGATGCCAAGGAGGAGTTGATTTCTCTTGGCCGTTCGGTGAGCGAGAAACTTCAACGGCAGCGACGATCCAATGGCGGGCACCTCTATTTCCTTGCGACGGACCGGTCAAACCCGACAGAGGATGCCGGTGTGTTCACCATGAGCGACCTCTTCTGTTCACGGGGGCTCTATGCATTCAACCACGACTGGGGAACGGAAGAGGAGAGGCGGGTCTCAAGAGCGTACATCATCGACACGTTGCAGGCGATTATCGAGAAAAAGCTGGTAAATGACCAGATTGGATTCCACCCATCCCAGTATCAGGGGAGAAAGGTAAAAGCCGCCGGGTTCGGGACGGAGATGCTGGGTCTCGGGGCGGTAACGCTTCTCATGCGGCTCGAACGGGATTCAAACGCCCCCGCTATCGGGCGGCGGTTTGTCGAGAAGATACTTTCGAAGCACGTGAACACGGATAGCCGATGGCCTTCGATCGAGGAAGGCATCATCGTTGAAATGCTGGATGCTGAGGGTAATGTGTTCTTTGATGAAGAAGGAAGAGTGCTTGTTGATCCCGGCCACTCCCTGGAGTTCATCGGTCTCGCCGCCCAGATGGTTGCTGTGTTCCTGGAGAACTACGGGAAGGAAGAGGTCCAATATGAGTGGATGGTCGACGTGATCGAAACCCTCGATTCGCTGATCGAACCTAATCTCAAGCTGGGCTTCAGTAAGACAGGGGGGATCGTCAAACGAATTGATGCGATAAGCAAGGCGATTCCTTACGATACGATGCCGTGGTGGTCTCTTCCTGAAACCTTGCGCGCCATCGCATTGACTGAACATCTTAAAAAAGGGTCATGGTCGACATTCGGAACGGAATGGTTTGAACGTTGCATCAACGCGTTTGTGGAGAATTACCGCAAACCGTCGGCCTGTCCCATCGCAGTGCAAACCATTGACAGCAGCGGAAAGCCTGTGGACGTCATTCCCGCCACTCCGGACCTTGACCCCGGCTATCATACGGGTCTAGCATTATTGGACTGTTGCAATGTGCTGTCGAAGGGATCGGTCGATTTTACGTAGATGGTAGGAAGTGAGAGCAAATGTGTTTTAACGAGTGAATGGTTAAACCTTAATCTTTGTCATGCATGCTTTTAGTAAAAACCCATTTCCACCGGGATTCGAGAAACCATCGAGCAAATGCAACAAAATGATATGCTCCTGCAACAAAGCGATATGGTTGGCAGGCTGATACGCATGATATTGTTTGTATAGGAGTAAGGAGGGGTATATGCGGCAATCCGATGGGTAGCGCATCAGAGCTTCCCCGGGTTGCATGAGGCAATCGACTAGCCGGCAACGCCTGTGCCAGATTGTCGCCACCACGATGGCTAAGAATTTTCGTTATAGATCAATTGGTGATAGTTCGATGGTGGAAGGAGCGACTTGGTTGAGCTCCGACACATCGATGCATTTCAACGTTCATCTTAAGGAGGTTAAAGATGAAAAGAATAGGAATCGTATTGCTTGTTCTCATTCTTGCGATGGGCATGGTGTTTGCTCAGGGAAAGGGCGAGAAGGAAGCCACGGGCAGAAGGACGCTGAGGATTTCAGCGGAGTCTTGGCAGATCAGCAAGATCTATCTGGAGAAGGCAAAAGAGATTTTCGAGAAGAACCACCCTGATGTCGATGTAGAGATCATCACGTTGGCCGACCAGAACGTATTGGCCAACTACGTCATGGACTGGTCGAAGGGGAATACCG
>JAAYQW010000001.1 GCA_012519115.1 Spirochaetales bacterium | reverse complement strand
TCAAAGGTCTTGGGCACGGGAAGATTGTATTTCTTGAGCAGATCTTCGCGGAGAATCAATCCACCATCGTAGAACGGCACATCAAAGAGAGCCGGCATGTAATACCGTTTGCCGTCTTTGAGTTTCAGCAAATCGACATCGTTCTCCAGGCCGAACTCCTTGACCCGGGCGTTGAAGTGAGGGGTCCACTCCGGATAATCGCTGATCGGCACGATCGCTCCGTTGAGCGCCAAGGCCGCATTTTCACCCTTCGTCGACTGATACAAGATCACGTCCGGAGCATTGGTCCCGGTGTTCAACGCAAGGGAGACTTTCGTCTTGTAATCCGCGATCGGGATGATTTCCCAATTCACCTTCACTCCTGTCCGCTTCTGGATCTCGGTGACCGTCAGCCACGTGTCCTTGAACGGAAGCGTCGCGTTATCGGAGTAGAATACGGAGAACTCCAAGGGTTTGACCACCTGTTCCTTTGCCCCTTGAGCGCTTACGCCGAGAAGGACACATGTGACCAACACAAGTGTGATACCTAGAACTTTTTTCATAGATACCCTCCTTTAGGTTATATGTGAAAAACCTCAACCGGTTTCTCATTCACTGCTGCGGGATGCATTTCATCCCCCTATTCATCATCAAAAACCAATCCGCTTCCGAGATAATCGCGATAGATGCCCGGAGTCGAGCCCTCAATGACCGTCGCTCCCACCGCCTTCTGGTAATATTCGGTCGGACCTGCTCCGCCGATGATCGCGTAGGCGTACCCTTCCGCCTTGAGGGCTTCCAGACTCGCCAGCAGGAGCGCTTTTCCGATTCCCTTTCCGCACATCGATTTCAGCACATGCGTCGGACCGAAGAAGTTCTTCGCTGTCGTGTTGTAACAGGCGAAGCCCAGAATTTCCCGTCCCTTCGTCGCAAGAAAGAGGGAGACCGGCTGATTCGCGAAGCACACGTCCGCTTCGCTTTTCGCCCCTGCAGTGGAGTGCTCGCCCACCCAATTCAATATCCGTTCCTTATCGGGAGCAAGCGCCCGGTGGATTCGTATCTTCTCCTTCGCCAGATCTTTGAGAAGCTCGCTTGAGCCTGGAAGCTCATAGAGTTTGACCAGCATATCAGGCATTCGTTCTTCCTCCTAATCGAATCGGCAAGAGACCTCTCGCCTGAATCTCGCCTCTGAGAACTCTTGAGATCGCTTCAAGCGTCATCGTCGTGTACGACCAGGCGGCATATGAACGGATCGAGGGATTCAAGGCGGAAAGGTCGTAGGGGTTCCGCAAGGCGAATACGCACACCTTCGTTGCTTTGCTCAAAGCATTCGCCAAGGCAAGCTGTCCTCGATAGAGATGGGCGTTATACGTCCCGACCACCACGCTTTCGTAGTTCTTTGCCCGTTTGACGACCATTCTGATTTCCTCTTCGTCCGGATCATCGCCGACAAGAAGGTGATCGCCACCCATGTTCTGAGCCAAGGCGGCACCGAAGTGAAGCTGTTTTCCGTCATCGGAGGCATTCGTCGCCCGGAACGGCCGAGGCCCGATGAACAAAGGTTTCTCTCCCAAAGTAAACGGCACGTCGTTCACCAGCGTGATCGATCGCTCGTGAAGCTCCCGATTCAGAAGCGTATGTTCCTTCATGCCGATGATTGACGAAGGTTTGGCCGGAATCTCCGCTAATTTCTTTTTTTGTCTCAGAACCTTTTGAGTGCTTCTTTTAAACTCCGTGAACTTCGCCAGATCGAGGGTTCCATCTTCGATCGCCCGTTCCACCAGTTCGACCACCTCGACACCCAGGTTGACATGGTGACTGATGCAGACGATGTCCACCCCGGCCAGAAGAGCCGTCAACGCACCGTTGACCGTTCCCCAATTGTCGGCGATAGCTTTCATCTCCATGCAGTCGGTGAAAACCAGCCCTTCAAAGCCCATCTTCCTTTTCAGAAGATCCGTGAGGATCTTTCGGCTCATCGTCGCCGGAAGATTCCGGTCCTCAAGCTCGGGAAAGAGGATGTGACTCGTCATGATTCCTCCTATCCCACAGTCGATCGCCGCCTTGAACGGCTGAAGGTGAGCGGAAACATCTCCTGTGATGGTGGGCAGACTGAGGTGGCTGTCGACGTGGGTATCGCCGTGACCGGGGAAGTGTTTCCCGCACGCCATCACGCCCCCATCCTGAAGACCCTTGGCCATCGCGATGCCGAACTCGCTCACGACTGAAGGGTCGTCGGAGTAGCTGCGCACCCCGATCACCGGGTTGTCCGGGTTGGAGTTCACGTCCAAGACAGGAGACAGATTGACGTTCACCCCGCTTGCCCGGAGCTCAGAAGCGGTAAGCATCCCGGCATCGTATGCGTTCCTGCTTTCACCAGTTGCTGAAAGAGCCATTGCTCCGGGAATGTTGGTGAAATCCGACGAAAGACGGGTGACCATCCCCCCCTCCTGATCCACGCAGATCAGCGCATCGGTATGACACTGGAAGCGAACCAGATTCCGGATATCGGAAGTCAGTTTCTTGAGCTGCTCTTTACTTTCGATGTTTCGGGCAAAGAGGATGACATTCGCGATCTTGTGGGTCGAAACCGCCTTGCGGAACTCTTTTGGCAGCTCGGTTCCCTCAAACCCGCATACGAGATGTTGTCCGATCATCAGCCGCAGTTCTTCTCTAGTCATATCGATGAAACCTCTTTGCCGCCGTGGCGAAATCCGCGCTCTCGGCCTTCATCCGCTCGACTACCTTCTCCGGATCCTCAAGCTCGGCGGGATCGAAGCCCGCCAACGCCCTGAAATGCCTGTTCACAACAACCTGCTTTGGATACATCCGGAGGATCAGCGAAAGGATCCGCACCGCCGTTTCGATGGGCATGAAGGTACGGACATCCGTGATGTGGCCATATAGGCCATGCATCAGATCGCCGCCATACGGAGTGTAGGAGACCGGCGTGAACACGACCCCGTCCAAGTCCAGTCTCCTCACTTCGTCCGCCAATCGATTCGAATCGATGAACGGAGCGCCGAGAAGCTCGAACGGAGCACCGGTACCTCGGCCTTCATGAAGATTGGTTCCCTCTAGCAGACACATCCCGGGGTAGAAGAAGAGACCTTCCTGATGGGCGATCGCAGGGCTCGTCATGATCCACGGATCGGTTTTGTTCCACCAGAGATCGTCCCGCTGCCACGCGGGCAGGTCTATCGTCGCAAGGTCGCACTCCATCTCATATTCTTCATTCATCCAATGCGCCAGTTCGCCGATCGTCAGAGCGTATCGAATCGGCAGCCCCCTCGGTCCGATGAAGCTTTCATCTGTCGCCTGAAGCACGACACCTTCGACGACTCTTCCCCCCAAAGGATTTGGACGATCGATCACGATGACGGGAACCCCCGTCTCCATGATCTGTCGAAGGGTCGAGATATAGGTATAGAACCGGACTCCGACATCCTGGATATCGAAGATCAGGCAATCGAGATCGTCAAAGGTCGCTCTTTGACCTTTTTCCCCTTGGTAGAGGCTTCGAACCGGAAGGCCGGTCAAGGAATCGATCGTATCCGCGACCCCCTCGCCTCGATTCACATATCCTCCGAGGCCATGTTCGGGAGCGTACAGACAGGAAAGACCTATCGTTTCATGGAGATGGAGCCGACTGCTTCGCCAATCGGAGGTGAAGCTGCTCTGATTCGTTACCAACCCGACCCGTTTTCCGCGAAGCGGGGAGAGAACGGATGTCATCATGCGATTCCCTCCTTGCAATACGGGTGATCCTCTTCCATACTCATCGTATGAAAGGAATCTATCTGGGTGGAGACGGCGGCGGTTCGACGTGCCGAATCGGAGCGTGGGACCGACATGACACGCCGGTAGCCCATGTGACGGGCTCTTCGAGCAATGCATATGTCGTCGGATTTGACGAAGCGGTCCGAACCGTCCGCTTCCTGATCGAAGAGGTCCGATCCCGCCTCGACGGTCAACCGATTCTGGGATTCTGTTTCGGAAACTCCGGTCTTGGTCGAGCGGATGAGCGGACTCGATGGGAGGCGGCCCTCAGGGAGATCCTCGGAATCGAGGTTCCCCTTCTGCTTGTGACGGATATCCACCTGCTGTTGGCGCTGAACGATCCTCGGCGGCTTGGTCTGTGCCTCATCAGCGGCACCGGTTCGGTAGCCCTCGGACGAAACGAACACGGGATGGAGGTCCGCAGCGGCGGCATGGGTTCGGCGCTCGGCGACGAAGGCTCGGGATGGTGGATCGCCCGCCAGGCGATCGGTCGGACTCTCCGTTCCGTCGAAGGACGCGACGTGCCTACCCGAATGGGTGAAGAGCTGCTCTCCTTCTTCAATCTCCCCGATTACAGCCAGGCGATCTCCTTCTTCAATTCCCAGGAGCGCACGAAGAGCGAAATCGCCCGCTTCGCCAGAATCGTCGCTCAAACCGCCGAACAGGGGGATCTTCTCGCTCTTGAGATTATTGAAGAAGCCGCCCGCGAACTCGGGCTTCTGGTTTCGTCGGTCCAGCGTCGCCTTGAGGAACCGTATCCCAGACGCCTGGTCATCTCCGGCGGAACCATCGTGCACAATCCCCTGCTCCATGAACTGCTTCTCAAACAGCTGGATGAACGCCTTGAAATACGTCTCGTAGCAGACGGGGGACTCGAAGGGGCTCGGATATTGGCGCGACGACTTCTTACCCACGGCTCTGCTTCCTATGAGTGATCGCCATCGTTTCCTCAATCGCTTGAATTGAAGCATCGAGATTCTGAGAAACCAACAGAGAGTAGAGGATATCGATGAGGGCCAGCTGGTTGATTCGACTCGTGCCTGCCCCCTGGCGGTAGATCCGCTCGGTAGCCGGGACGCGAAGCTTGAAATCCGCAAGGTTTTGAATCGTGTTGTGATTCTCCATCGTCAACGCGATGATCGGACAACCGCGCTTGCTTGCCTGGTTGGCCACTTCCACGATCACCTCGGTTTCCCCGGAATAAGAGATGATGAAGGCAAGGTCATTGGCGGTCAACGTCGAAGCGACGGTAAGCTGAAGGTCGACCTCGGCGGAATAAAACACCCGCATCCCCAACCTGGCGAGCTTCTGCATCAGGTCGAGGGCGACTACCCCCGATGCCCCCACCCCGAAAAGAATGATCGATCGGGCGGATCGGAGAGCTTCGATGCATTGTAAAAGAACCTCTTCATCGATGAGCGCTTCAAGAGAACCGAGGGCTCGTTGAGTCTGGCCGATGATCGAATGAGTCACAGCAAGCGGAGATGTCTCCGATTCCAGATCGAGGTTCGGCGTGTAGAGTTCATCGTACGTATCGAACACATCGCGAGCGAGCCGGATCTTGAAGTTGTTGAAGCTGTCGAAACCGATATGTCTGCAGAACCGGGTGATCGCCGCTTGGCTCGTCCCGCTTTGCTTGGCAAGTTCTCGAACCGTGAAGTGAAGCGCCTTTTTCGGATTGGCGGTGACATAATCCGCCACTTTTCGTTCCGAATCGCTGAGGGTCGCATACTTGCCGTTGATCTCTCTCAAAGCTCCGGCGATTTCGTACTCGAGGTGTTGAGCGTTCATCGTCAGGCCTTCTCCTCTTTGCGGTACGTGCGAATCATCTCGACGATCGGTCCGTTGTTGATCGCTTCAAGCTTCTTCACCTCATCCACGCCGATGCCAAGCAGAATCATCACGATCGCCCGCTTGGGTCTGCGTTCCGATTCCTCAAACGCCTCGGCCGCTTCTTCCGGACCGCATCCGGTCGCCTGCTGAATCAGCCGCTTGGAACGTTCGACCAATTTCGCATTGACCGGAGTGAGGTCGACCATCAGGTTTCCATAGACCTTCCCCAAACGAATCATGCTGGTGGTGGTGAGCATATTCAGCACGAGCTTTTGGGCCGTTCCGGCTTTCATCCGCGTCGAACCGGTAAGGACTTCCGGGCCGACATCGAGGAAGATCCGATGATCGGCGTGCAGGAATGTCTTGGAGTGTTCATTGCAGCTGATCGCTCCGACCACCGCTCCGATCGATCGGGCCCATTTCATCGCCCCGATCACATAGGGAGCCTGGCCGCTGGCGGTAAGACCGACGAGCACGTCATCTTTGGTAAACCCCCGTCTGATGAGCTCGTCAATCCCGTCTTCTTCATGGTCTTCCGCATTCTCGATCGCTCGGACAAGGGCTTCACGGCCACCGGCGATGACTCCCTGGACCATTTCAGGGCTTACTCCGAAGGTCGGAGGGCACTCGGAGGCATCGAGGACTCCCAATCGACCGCTGGTGCCCGCTCCGATGTAAAAGAGCCTGCCGCCCTTTTTAAAGGCGGCGACGATATCTTCAATGAGGGTTTCGATTCGAGGGATCTGGGTTTCAACCACATAGGGAACGCTTTTATCTTCGTCGTTGATCAACTGAAGCACCTGCAACGTACTCATTTCATCGATGTTGGAAGTTCGGGTATTACGCTGCTCGGTAGTGAGCGAATCCAGTGCATAATCGATCCCATATTTCATACGTCTCTCTCCTCGCACCCCTACTGTATCATCGACCCAACCCGTTGTAAAGAAAAATTGTTTCAATATTTATTGCGCTGTGAAAATATGTATCATATACTGATTCATATGAAAAAGACCTCGTTGCTCATCGGCCTCATGAGCGGCACATCGATGGACGGAATCGATGCGGTGCTTGTTGAAATAATTGAAGAAGCATCCGCGATCAAAGCGATCACGTTGCTTGATATGACCTCGATCGAATATACTCCCGAGCTCAAGACCCTCCTGCTCGGACTCTGCTCGGCTCAGACGACGGATATCGACACGCTCACTCGAGCCCACTTCGGTCTGGGCGAATGGAACGCTCAGGCGGTCCTTCAGCTTCTTGACAAAACAAAGAAGAATCCAAAGGAGATCGCCGCGATCGGAATGCACGGGCAGACGATTTGGCACGCTCCGACAAAACTACCCTTTCCCGGAATCGCCCATCCTTTTGAAATCGGAGGTACGCTTCAGATCGGCAACCCTCAAGTCGTCGCTCTCAGAACGGGGATTCCGGTCATCAGCGACTTCCGCGCCGCCGATATCGCCCTGGGAGGCGAAGGAGCGCCACTGGCTCTCATCATTGACCACCTGTTCTTCAGTGAAACAGGCAAGACCGTTGCGGTGCAGAATATCGGGGGAATCGGAAATGTGACGGTTCTGCCCAAAGCGGGCGAACTCTATGCGTTCGACACCGGACCGGGCAATATGATCATCGATGCGCTTGTTCAGCGCTATACCGGCCGGCCCTATGATGCCGGCGGCTCGCTCGCCGCTCGGGGGAAGATCGATGAAGCTTTGTTGCATCGCTTGATGGATGACCCCTACTTCGCCCTTTCACCGCCGAAATCAACCGGCAGGGAAGTCTACGGCAGTCACTATGTTCAGCGTTTGATCGACCGGGCGGAACACCTCTCGTTCGAAAATCTCATCGCGACGGCCACCGCATTCACCGCTTATTCGATCGCCGACAGCTACAAGCGCTTCATCATGCCCGAACACGGTCTCGACCGAGTGGTCGTCAGTGGCGGTGGTGCTCGAAACAAAACGCTCCTTTCCTACCTCGAATCCTACCTCGACCGTGAAATAGTGACCGGTGAGGCGTATGGCGTCCCCGACCAAGGACGAGAAGCGATGGCGTTCGCCCTCCTTGCCCATGAATCATTGAACAAGCGACCGGCCAACTTCCCGCTCGCCACCGGAGCAAGAAAGAGGACGATCCTCGGAACGATCACCCTGCAGGAGAAAATCGATATTGTAGAGCCTTCTTGGTAGAGTTCCTCGCCTTTCTTTGATAGGATACGTTCTAAAGGAGGGGACCATGATGAAGGCGTTGTGCTTCGGATCATTGAATATTGATTACGTCTATGACGTACCGCACATTCTTCGCCCGGGAGAGACGCTCGCTTCGACGAATCGAACGATCTATCCCGGAGGCAAGGGCTTGAATCAATCGATCGCCCTCGCAAAAGCAGGAATCAGAACCTTTCACGCCGGCTCCATCGGCGAAGAGGGAGAGCTGCTTCTTGAAATGCTCCAAGAGAGCGGAGTGGACACCCGATTCGTCCGAATGGTCGAAGGATTGTCGGGACACACCGTCATCCAACGAGAGACGAGCGGCCAGAACAACATCATCCTGTACGGCGGCTCCAACCAGGCGATTACCGAAGAGCAGATCGAAGAGACGCTTCGATATTTTTCTTCCGGTGATTATCTCCTGCTTCAGAATGAGATCAACCTCATCCCCTCGATCATCACCAAAGCGGCGGAAATAGGAATGATCATCGTGCTGAACCCCTCCCCGATCGATCAAAAGCTGCTTGCCTATCCCTTGGAACTGGTTGACATATTCATTTTGAACGAAATAGAGGCTATGGACATCGTCGGATCCGAACTGCCTCCCAAAGAGCTGCTTCGCACCCTTTCTTCGAAGTTCCCCGAAGCGAAGATCGTTCTTACCCTCGGCGAAGAGGGGGCTCTCCATCTTGACCGTGAAGATGGAAAAATCCTTGAGCACGGGATTTTTGATGTGGATGTCGTGGACACCACTGCGGCGGGAGACACCTTCACCGGCTACTTCATAGCGACCTTGGCCAAGACAAACGACCCTCAAGAAGCTCTCAGGGTGGCTTCGCTTGCGGCGGCTTTGGTGGTGAGCCGCCCCGGCGCAGCCCCCTCGATCCCTGCAGAGGAGGAAGTTTTTTCAATAAACCTGCATCTTAAAGAATAAAGAACCCATTTACTTTCAGTCAATTAAATGGGTATGCTTCTTTGTAAACGGAGGTAGCAATGCAGAGCACCTACATGTATGTTCCCCACCTTTGGCTCTACATCGTCAGTACGGTCGTGCTCCTCATGTTCATGGCAGCTCAGCTGCCGCGCATTCACTTACCATTGGCAAGGCGCATACTTTGGGTTCTTTTCACCGCCTTTCTGTGGAACTTCTTTCTCATCCTTGAATTCATGGTCTCCACGATCGAGCTGAAACTTTTTTACGCCAAAATCCAGTATATCGGCATCGTCTGGTTGCCGATCGCATGGCTCGCTCTTGTCGTGGAACTGTCATCCTACCGGTTCAGCAAATGGCTCTTCATCGTTTCATCGATTCCTCCCATCGTTTTTCTCATCTTCATTTTTCTTGTTCCTCAACCGAACGTCTTCTGGGGGATCCCCACGATCGAGACCACCTCAATCTTTCCGATGGTGAATTTTCACTACGGCCCGCTCTTCTATTATGGTTTTCTTCCCTTCAGTTACCTCATGGCTCTCATCTCGATCATCATTCTTTGGCGCAACTATGGAAACAACCAACCCCACTATCGGCTTCAGAAACTCCTTATCACCTTCGTCCTCCTGCTCCCGGGGCTTACCAATCTGCTTTACAACTTCAACATCAGCCCGATCAAAGGTCTCAACCTTTCAACGGCGACGCTGACGATCAGCGGTGTTTTCTTCTACATCATCCTCTACCGAAACTTTCTATTGGATCTGGTTCCCGTCACCCGTGAGCAAATCGTTGAAAATCTGGATGAAGCGGTCTTGATTTTCAATTCGCAAAACCGGTTGATCGATTTCAACCATTCGGCGGCAACACTGTTTTATTTAGGTCGTAATTCGATTGGAATATCGGTCGATGAGCTGGGAATCGCCGAATTGACCCAATGCGTCGAAAACCCTCAAAACGCGGATTCAAAAATCCACGTGCATATCCAAGGTCTGGTCTACGATATCAGCCTCAGTTTCGTCTTGGACCATAATTCCGAATTCTGCCAGGCGATCATTGTGACGCTTCGTGACATCACCCAGGAACAGCTGTTGAATCAACAACTTCAAATACTTGCCCAACGCGACTCGCTCACCGGTCTGTATAACCGTCATACCTTTTTCTTCCGGAGCAAGGAACTTATCCACGCCAACCCTACTTTACGTATTGCGGCGATCATGATCGACCTCGACAACTTCAAAGCCATAAACGACACCTACGGTCACGCCTACGGTGATCTGATTCTTCAGACGATGGGTGAAGCGCTTTTGACGCTGACCTCACCGAGCATCATTGCAGGCCGTCTCGGCGGCGACGAGTTCGTCGTCATGACGACGGAACAGGATCTATCGGGTCTTGCCTCACGCCTTTCGAACAAGATCTACGATCGACTGCATATCGTGGCGAAAGAAGGGCTGAACCCGACCCTTTCAATCGGAATCAGCTCCATCAATCTTGCAATATGCAGCGTAGAAGATCCTCTTGAATACCTGCTCAACCAAGCGGATCTGGCGATGTATCAGGCTAAAAACCTTGGTAAAGACAAAATAGTCTTTGCCGGTGATTTGGTTTCTGTTTAGTACATTCACGAAACGATGCCATGGGTGTTGACGGTAGCGGTCATTTCTACATCACATCTCACAGATGAGAGGTTATTCATCCCTCCTGATTGTTGCCAGGTTTTTTCGTATTATCTTGAATTTGTTGCAATCTGTTGTATTATGGAGGGAGGAAAAAAGCACTCTGTCTTCTACCTGTCCCGACTCTTTGCAGGCCGTATGACGGATGTCAGGGTGCAAGGAGGGTTGCATGAAGATTATTGGTTCTTCACCTGATCGAGTCGATGCGTTTGACAAAGTAACCGGTAAAGCAAAATACACCTCCGATCTCCTTCCGCCTCATGCCCTTGAAGCGAAAGTGCTTCATTCCACGATTGCCAATGGCTGGGTCAGAGAGTTCGATCTCAGCGAAGCGTGGAAGGTTGAAGGAGTCGTAGACATCGTTACCTGCTTTGATGTTCCGGATATCCAATATCCTACGGCCGGCCACCCATGGTCGAATGTTCCGGCCAAACAAGACATCTCTGATCGCAAGCTGCTGAACACCCGAGTCCGCTGCTACTCCGATGATATCGCGGCGGTGATTGCCGAAACGGAACTTGCCGCCATTGAAGCGGTTCGAAAGATTAAAGTCGTCTATGAGGAACTTCCGGTGATCCTGGACGTGAAGGAATCCTTGGCAAACACCGCTTTTCCCCTCCACGAAGAGCGGCCGGACAATATCGTCAACAAGACCTCATACGAGATCGGAGATTTTGAAGAAGCGATCAAGGAAAAGGGACTGACCAGGATTTCCGGCACCTATGACTGCCCGGTGGTCTCCCACTGCCACATCGAGCCGGCAAACTCGTTCGCCTACAAAGAAGCGGGAAAAATCGTCATTGTAAGCGGAACGCAGATTCCACACCTCGTCCGAAGGATGGTCGGACAAGCCCTCGGAGTCGAGTGGGGAAAGATCCGGGTCATCAAACCGTATCTCGGCGGCGGATTCGGAAATCGCCAGGACGCTCTTACCGAGCCGCTGAACGCCTACCTCACCACTCGGGTCGGTGGAAGACCGGTCCGGCTCGCTTATACTCGGGAGGAAACATTCGAGTGCACCCGAACCCGCCATGCGATGACCTTCGATCTGACCACCTATGTTCGGAAGGACGGATCCTTCGCCGCCCGCGAACTGACGGTCTACTCCAACCAGGGCGGCTACGCTTCCCACGGCCATGCTCTGGCGGCGAACGCGGCGAACGCGTTCAGAATGATGTACCCGGTTGGAGCGATCCGGGGCAAAGCGATCACCGCATATACCAACATGCCCACCGCCGGAGCGATGCGAGCGTACGGAATTCCTCAAGTCGCTTTCGCTTTGGAGTCGCACATTGATGACATCAGCAAGGAAACGGGGCTCGATCCCCTCCTGCTTCGAACAAAAAACATGATGCGCCTGGGCTACGTGGATGGACCGACGACGATCACCTGCCACTCCACCGGATTGGCGGAGTGTATCGAAAAAGGCGAAGAGCATCTGGATTATTCAAGGAAACGCCTTGCCTATGCAGATCAAAGCGGTCCGATCCGCCGCGGCGTCGGGATGGCGATCTTCTGCTACAAGACCGGCGTCTATCCGATCAGTCTCGAGACCTCCGCGGTTCGGATGATCCTCAATCAGGACGGGTCGATGCAAGTCCAGGTCGGAGCGACCGAGATCGGCCAGGGCGCCGATACCGTATGGGTAATGATGACCGCTGAAACGGTAGGCGTCACCTTGGATAAAGTCCACCTTGTCAGCAAACAGGATACCGACGTGACTCCGTACGACACCGGAGCATACGGATCGAGACAGACGTATGTATCCGGAATGGCGGTGAAGAAGACCGCCGAATCGATGAAGCGAAAGATTCTTGAATATGCCGCCCTGATGACGAACAAGGATCCGATGGATCTTGATATCGTTGACAACAAGATCGTGCGGAAGAACACCGATATCGTCTTGATCACCGTCAAAGATGTGGCGATGGAATCGTGTTACAGCCTGACGAACTCCAACCACATCGCCGTCGAGGAGACCCACCACTGCAGTGACAATACCTATGCGTTCGGAGTCTGCTTCACGGAAATCGAGGTCGATATTCCCCTCTGTCAGATCAAGATTCTTGATATCATCAACGTCCATGACAGCGGACGGATCATCAACCAGACGACGGCCCGCGGGCAGGTTCATGGCGGGATGAGCATGGGGCTGGGATACGGATTATATGAATACCACAAGTTCGACCCCAAAACGGGACGAATGCTCAACGGCAATCTCCTTGATTATAAGCTGATGACGCCGTTGGATACTCCGACCCTCCATGCAGCATTCGTGGAAACGGATGATCCGACCGGTCCCTACGGCAACAAAAGCCTGGGCGAGCCGCCGACGATCCCCATAGCCCCGGCGATCCGAAACGCCGTCCTCAATGCAACGGGGGTTTCGATCAACTCCAATCCCCTCCACCCCGAACGGCTCTTCGACTCATTCGTCGAGGCGGGGCTGATCAAGCAAAGGAGCGAGCATGTATAACTTCAAAACCCTCTATGAGGCGACATCCGTCGCCGAAGCCCTCAAGCTCAAAGCAAACCACCCCGAGGCGCTCTTTCTGGCCGGCGGCAGTGATATTCTCATAAAGATCCGCGAAGGACGTCTGGCGGGAGTCGATCTGATCAACATCTATATGCTCGATGAACTGAGAGGAATCTGCCTGGAGAAGGATGGTTCGATCCTCATCCGTCCGCTCACCAGTTTCACCGACGTGGCGATGCATCCGGTCATCAAGGAACACCTCCCGGTCCTCGGGGAAGCGGTGAATACGATCGGCGGACCTCAGATCCGAAACATCGGAACGATCGGGGGAAACATTTGCAACGGTGTCCCCTCCGCCGACTCGGCGATCACGTTGAAGGCATATGATGCGGTTTTGGAGATCGTTTCAACGGAAGGAACGAGAATCCTGCCATATGCGGATTTCAACCTCGGGTTCGGAAAAGTCGACCTCGGTCCTACCGAACTTCTTGCGGGCATCCGTATTCCCAAGGCCAGCTGGGAAAACACCTACGGTCACTACATCAAATACTCGATGCGCAAAGCGATGGACATCGCCACTCTCGGCTGTTCGGTGAACGTGAAGCTTGCCAAGGACAAACAGTCGATCGACCAGCTCCGAATCGCATTCGGAGTCGCCGCTCCGATTCCAATCCGCACGCCCAAGGCGGAAGAGCTCGCCAAGGGTGAAACGATAACCAAAGCCCTCATCGACCGGATCGGCGAAGCGGTGCTTGAAGATGTGAACCCGCGCTCCTCATGGCGGGCCAGCAAGGAGTTCCGTCTGCAGCTCATCGAAGAGCTGGCGAAGCGGGCTACGGTCGAAGCGATCAAGAAGGCAGGAGGAACGATCAATGTATAACCGAAGTGTTACCTGCACCGTGAACGGAAAGAAGCGAACCTTCATGATCGATGTTCGCTCATCTCTCAGCGATATGCTCCGCGGCGAAGCGGGTCTTGATTCGATCAAGCATGGATGTGATGTCGGTGAATGCGGGGCATGCACCGTTCTCATAGACGGCAAACCGTTCAACTCCTGCATCTACTTGGCGGTCTGGGCTGAAGGAAAGACGATCCTCACCTTGGAAGGGCTCTCGACCACCCAAGGAACGATCAGCGACATCCAGCAGGCGTTCATCGATGAAGGAGCCGTCCAATGCGGATTCTGCACCCCTGGCTTCATCATGGCTTCGATTCCGATCATCGAATCCGATATACCGGCGAGCCGTGACGAGATCAAACGGCAGATCGCCGGAAATCTCTGTCGCTGTACCGGATATGAACACATCGTCGATGCGATTGAGAAAACGCAGAAAAAGCGGATTGCGGAGCGGACCCGCTAGAACTAACTTGGTCGCTCGGCTATACTACGGGACATGAATATACTGTCAAACATTCCTGCCTCAGTGCAGCCGTACGTCCCGGCGCTCGGTGTGCTGCTTCTTGCCACGATCGTTCTGATAGTCACCCGAGCGATTCTCAAGCACCGAATCAAAACGCTTAACGCCCGAGAGTCCAAACCCCGGTACCTCACAGTCTTGGAACTGGTTCACAAGATCCTGTTGCCGGTGTTGTTCCTCGTCACCCTCTCGTTCGCGCTGACCCTCACGCAATTCAGCACAACGGTGCGAAAGATCATCAACATCAGCTTCCTGATGATCGGAACCTATATCGCGATCAGGGCGATCAACCACATCGTTGGAACGACCTTCATCAATCTGGTGGAAAAGGATCCGAGACGAACCACTCAGGCGAACAACCTCAAAGTCCTCCTGTCCTTTGTGCAGCTGCTGATCTGGGCCGCCGGCATCCTCATCCTCCTTTCAACCTTGGGGGTCAACATCTCCACCGCGATCGCCGGGCTTGGAATCGGAGGCATCGCCGTCGCCGTAGCGGCGCAAGGAACGCTGGGCGACCTCTTCAGCTACTTCGTCATCCTTTTCGACCACCCCTTCGGAATCGGAGATTACATCGTCTTTGACGATAAAAGCGGAACGATTGAAAAGATTGGCGTGAAATCCACCCAGATCCGAGTCAAAAACGGCGAAATCCTAGTCGTTGCGAACCACGATCTCACCGCCAGTCGAATCCATAACTACAAGAGGATGGAAAAGAGGCTTCTCGTAGCTACCCATAACTTTCCCTTTGACACTCCGTATGAAAAGCTGGAGAAAATTCCTTCTTTGATAGCCGAGGTCGTCTCCTCGCTCAAATCCTTTGAAAACATCACGTTGGATCGATCTCACTTCAAAACGATCGGGAAAGCGACATATGAATTTGAAAGCGCATTCTACGTGCCTTCTCCCGGCTACATCGACCTTTTGAATGTTCAACAGGAACTGAATTATAAGTTGGTGAAGGTCTTTGAAGAGGAAGGAATCCGCTTCGCGATTCCCACCTATAAGCTCCAGGAAGATTGATTCGTTTCATCATCAACTAGTATTTGAGGGACCGTCGAAAAAGCGACGGCCTCTTTTTATGCCCAGCAATTTGAATGATCTGCAACAAACAAATCCCGTGAAAAGAAATAGTAAAAGCTGAGAAATGACAAAAATAGCTCCCTTTAGGGACAGGGAAACCGGTTCGCTCATCGGTTCTTACGAAAAACCGTCGATGAGCTCTTCGTTCCCTACATCGTCCCCCTGGATTGCGGGGTGCGAACGGAAACGACTCGCCTCGATCTTGAAGGAGCGAAGATTGAAGGAATCCTTCCCTTCTCCTTCAGCATCCACCCCTACAGTCCAAAGGAGCTCTGAGAGAAGAAACACGCCGACAAGCTCATCGTCGACAGCATCGACCATCTGAGCCTTGATGCTGCGGTTCGAGGAGTGGGAACGGCGACCTGTGGACCCGATGCGCTGGATCGGTATCGGATCCCGGGCGGTGTCTATCAGATGAGGCTGCGCCTGTCGTAGGACTTCTTACCAGGAGAGCAATGAATCGACATCGATCGCCAGTCCGCTGGCGATTGATTTATTTGCGGCGATTCCGGTGAGAATCGACTGAAGCCCGGCAGTATGATCGGCGCTTCGCTTAAGGGGGTCATACGGTGGGTTTTCCAAGAAGATATCATCCAGCATCGCCGGATCGCCGCCACCGTGTCCGCCTTCACGCACCTCCACCTCGACATCATATGCCGCCGCGAAGAGAGGAAGGACCTTGATATGGTGGTAGACCATCGCCCCTTCATCGCTCTTCTTCCCTCCTGCGTTGATGTACGGCTTCTCCATCGCCGAATATTCGATCCGGCCCTTGCTGCCGTTGATCGTCACGTTGTACCCTTCCCACGGCATGTAGGAGTTCAAGGAATAGGTGAGGATGGCTCCGTTCTTGTATTTCACCAGGACGCCCATCGTATCTTCAATGGAGATTTCATCGCTGAAGACGTTGCGATCGCGGATATAGCCGCTTTCCTCTTCAGCATCGAGATACAGTCCCTTCAGAACGGGATTGCTCTCCAAGTCGATCGCGAACGGATCGTCCTTCGCATAGGGTGAATTGTGGTAACGATAGGAGAAGTTCGTCACTCCCCGTTTCACGGCCGCCGCCTGGCCATAGAAATTCAACGCCCCCATCGCAAAAACCTTTTTGGGCTGGCTCTCCATCCAGAAGTTTACCAAGTCGAAGTGGTGGGTCGACTTATGAACCAAAAGTCCCCCGCTGTTCACTTTATTGCGGTGCCAGCGACGGTAGTAATCCGCTCCGTGTTCGGTGTTCAGAAGCCATTCGAAGTGGATTGAATACACTTCCCCGATCGCTCCGTCACGGATGAGTTCCCGGATCTTCGAGTGGTGGGGAGCATAGCGATAGTTGAAGGTGACCCGAATCGATCGTCCGGTTCGTTTTTGAGCGTCCAGAATCGCCTGGGCTTTCATTTCATCGGTAGTAATGGGCTTTTCGGTCAGCACATCACAACCCTTCTCCATCGCGCGGATGATGTAATGGTCATGGGTGCGATCGATGGTGGTGACGATGACCACATCGGGCGTCATCTCATCGATCATCTGATCGAAGGCCGTGTGCTTATATGTCTTGACGGCAGGATGGTTGCACTCGTCAGTGAGGATCTTGTTGGAAAAATCCATTCGGACCTGACTCATATCACAAAACGCCACGAGTTCGCATTCTTCGCGATAGACCGTGGCGATCGCCTCATAGAACATTCGGGCCCGGCCTCCGGTTCCCACTTGGACATACCGTTTCCTGCTCTTCATCTTTCACCTCGGAAAAAAGAATACTCTACTGTCCATCAGTTGGACAACTACCGTTGTTTGCTGTATTCGATTTGCCTTCTTCCAAGTTCGAAGTCGGAGAGAAGACAATGGGAATACTCAGCGGAAGATGTGTTCGTTATGCCAGCGGAGATTCTCGCAACTCGGCTGTTCTTCAACCAGTTCGGGAAGGTTCGGAACCAAAAGTCCATGATAACTGTAGTAAAGTTTCCCGTTACCATACTCCTCATCCAACTTGGAAGATACTTCGATGTGGTAATCGGGTGTAATGGTCATATACCCCAGATCATAAAGGCTATGGATATCGGTTCGGAGCAGCAACCCATTGGACACGGAATGAATCCCCGAATTGCTGACCGGTTTTATATGGGCGGCGTCGAGAATCGGGAGAGTCTTCTCCCCGCTGATCGCACAGCGGCGGTTATACGCATCGGTAACAGCGATTCTAAAGCCACCTTGACCTAATCGATAGGAGGTTACCGTAACGCCGTAACGGACTGTTTCCTCTCCAATCGCTTCGGGTTGGCGGATTCGATCAAGCACTTCATGAAGAAGATTTCTTCCAATTGCATTATCGGCAGCATACGTTTTGCCTCGCACGATATTCGGAGCCCAATCGGAGGGGGTGGAAATCCAATCATCCTCATCAAAAAAGAAAGGGTCGCCGAGGATGACACATCCGATTCGGTTATGGCTGATCTTATTCTTTTTCTTGTAATCGGCAATACGCAGATTAAAAGCATCGAACGTAGCGGCTCCATTCTTTGGTCCGAACGCTTCCCATGCGAGGAAGTCCGGAAGAATCGAGGAACGGACAAAAAATCCTCCGCCGGCGATTGCATTTCTTTCTCCCTTGAGCTTGAACAAAAAGAGCTCACCAGGCCGGAGCGCCTTGAATTGATCATTTCCGCTCGGTTGCCAGAAGTTTACTTCATCCGGATTCTGCTCTTTCAAAAATGAGTACCAAAAATAATCTGTAACACCCACATATGCTTTCATCGCGATTTCTGGTTTTTCAAAATACTCCTGTCCTATAGTGTCTTTCCTTCTTTTTGCTCTGATAAAACCCTACCATATCTTTTTATCCACTACACTCTTTTTATTTCCGGTTGCCCAATCCTCCCCCCTTAGGGCGATACTGTCTTCAGGGAGGATTGAATGGCACAGGATTTGAGAATCATCACTACCGGTGGGACATTTGATAAGCAGTATGATGCTGTCAAGGGTGAATTGACGTTTCGGGAGAGTCAGCTTCCTCGGATTCTTGGGCAGGCTCGATGCACGCTGACCGTTCACCTTGAAGGGCCGTTGGCGGTTGACAGTCTTTACATGACCGAAGAACAACGCGGGGAGACCGCTCGGGTCATTGCCAAGAAAGATATCAATAAGACCATCGTCTCCACCGGAGCGATGACTCCCTATTCCTTGGAAGGGTCGGATGCCGTCTTCAACCTCGATTCGGCGATCAGCACGGTCCAGCTGCTGGAACCGGGAGTATATATCACGATGAGCGGGCGAACCTTCCCATGGGACAACTGCCAAAAAGATCCGAATAAGGGAATCTTCATTTCGATTCGCTGATTTCGTCGCACTGTTTGCCTTAACCATTGTCATGGACAATAGATTCTATGGTTCCTGCATGGCTTTTCATCTTGCACCTTCACCTTCATGCAACTTGAAATAACGTCAGCTTTTTCTCTCTCCTGTTTCGTTTTCAATTACCATGGAACTATTGGATGTTGCTATCCGGCTGGAACAAGAAGAAGTGAAATTCCACGAGAAGCCTTTAAAAACACCCCGACGTATGAATTTGTCTTATCTTAACGGTGCTTGCCGAAGATGAACGCAAACATGAATGACACTTCAAAGAAACAAGGCAAATACATATGCCCGTAACCGCATCAACGGTAATCATTGATAAAGCACGGCGGCATCTTTCTCAAAAAGGCATTCAACCAGTATTCCCCTTTCCGATGAGCCCTCGCATCCTCGGTGATGATCATCTCATCGATGATGAACGAGGTTTCATTTCGAATGAACGATCTGAACTCATCCGAGGTGAAGGAAGTATAGAGGAGCCCCTCCCTCTTGAAGCTTTGCCCCATCTTGAACGAAGCATATAACACCCCATGTTCTTTCAATGCCCGGCAGAGCAAAGAAAAGACCGTCGGCAGCTCATCGCGGTTCAGATGCAATAATGATGCGGAAGCCCAGATTCCATCGTATTCATCACATTCGCTCATCTTATGGAAGCTGCGATGCTCGATGGAGAGCTTCGTCCACTGACTGGCCAGTCGAACAAGCTCTTTGGAGGAATCGAACGCCGTCACCCGATATCCCTTCTCATGAAAAAAGAGGGCATCGCGGCCTGACCCGCACCCCGCATCCAATATCGTTCCACCAGTGGGAACCGATTGAAGAAACCGGTTCGCAAAGAAGCTCATATCAAGATCTCCGGTTTCTTCGATATACGAGGCTGCGTTGGTATCGTAGTAGTCGTTCATACGATAAAGATATCCTCCGGTGATTGCCGGAGGATTGATCGGTTTTAATGTTTACAGCAGGCTCTTAGCCGCTTCAACGACCTTTTCGGCGGTAATGCCGAAATATTCATACAGCTCTCCGGCAGGACCGGATTCTCCGAATGAACGCATTCCGATGATCTTCCCATCCAGACCGACATACTTGTACCAGTAGTCCGCCCAGCCGGCTTCGACGGCGACTCGGGCTTTTACCGCCTTGGGCAGAACATCTTCTTTGTACTTGGCGTCCTGCATTTCAAAGAACTCCGGTGAGGGCATCGAAACGACCCGCACGGAAATCTTCTCATCTTCCAGCGCCTTGGCAGCTTTGAGAGCTACCCCCACTTCACTTCCGGTGCTGATGAGGATGACGCTCGGTTTGTTGTTGGTCTCCTGGAGAATGTATCCACCCTTTTCGATCAAGGCGAGCTGCTTCTCCGTTCGTTTCTGAGGAGCCAGATTCTGCCTTGAAAGCAGCAGAGCCGTCGGTCCTTTGGAACGTTTGATCGCCATCTTCCAAGCGACCCCCGTTTCAACCAGGTCGGCAGGGCGCCAGGTGACCACATTGGGAGTCATCCTCAGGTTGGCAATCTGTTCCACCGGCTGGTGGGTCGGTCCGTCTTCACCAAGACCGATCGAATCGTGGGTGAATACATAGATTGAACGGATCTTCATCAACGCCGCCATTCGAACCGCGTTACGGGCATACTCCATGAACATCAGGAACGTTCCGCCATAGGGGATGAAACCGCCATGAAGGGATATTCCGTTGAGAATCGCCAGCATTCCGAACTCGCGGACCCCGAAGCGCAGGTACGTTCCTTCCCCGGTTTCGGGATTGAAGTCCTTGACACCCTTCCAAGCGGTAAGGTTGGAGGGGGAAAGATCCGCCGATCCGCCGATCAGCTCACCAAGGAGATTTCCTAAAATATCCAGACTCATCTGGCTCGCCTTGCGGCTGGCGACCTTCACATCTTCGCTTTGCCACTTCTTGATCGCCTCGTCAAAGCTCTTCTCCCAGCCCTTCGGAAGCTCGTTTGCCAAGCGCCGCTTCAATTCCGCCGCTTCTGAGGGATATGCCTTTTCATAGGCGGCGAACACGGCGTTCCATGCCGCTTCATCGATTGCTCCCCGTGCACTTTGGTCCCACGCATTGTAGATTTCTTCGGGAACGAAGAACGGTTCATCATGTTCCCAGCCGAGGCTCTTGCGGGTCAAGGCGACTTCTTCACCGCCAAGCGGTGCACCGTGGCTGGCAGCCGTGTTGGCTTTATTCGGGGAACCGAAGCCGATCGTGGTCCGACACATCAACAACGACGGTTTATCATGGATCGACTTGGCTCCGACGATCGCCTTGGAGATGGAGTCGGCGTCGTGTCCGTCGACATCTCTGATCACGTGCCATCCGTACGCCTCGAAGCGCTTGGCTGTATCATCCTTGAACCAGTCTTTGACTTCGCCATCGATTGAGATCCCATTATCATCGTAGAGGACGATGAGTTTTCCGAGTTTCCACACTCCGGCAAGGGAGGCGGCCTCGTGGCTGATTCCTTCCATCAGGCATCCATCACCTAAAAAGACATACGTGTGATGGTCGATTACCTTGTGTCCTTCCTTGTTGAACTGCGCTGCCAGACTCTTTTCGGCAAGCGCCATTCCAACCGCATTGGCGAACCCTTGGCCAAGAGGTCCGGTGGTCGTCTCGATTCCGGGAAGTTCGCCATATTCGGGGTGACCGGCGGTCTTGCTGTGCAACTGTCTGAAATTCTTCAACTCATCAAGGGAAACATCATACCCGCTCAAATGGAGCAACGAATAGAGCAGCATTGAAGCGTGTCCGTTGGAGAGGACAAAGCGGTCACGGTTCGCCCACCGGGGGTTCTTAGGATTGTGCTTCATCACTCGTCTGAAGAGGACCTCCGCCATATCCGCCATTCCCATGGGAGCTCCCGGGTGACCGGAGTTCGCTTTCTGTACTCCGTCCATACTCAAAATTCGAATTGCATCGGCAAACTTTTTTACGTTCATCATCTCCTCCACGTTTTGTTCAACACTAAAAAGATACCCTACTTACTCAAGAGAGTCAAAAGAGAAGCCTGCCTCTCATGCAAGAAGCAGGCTCTCTCCATTAGTATTTCAGAAAATCAGATCGAATAGGTCGCGATCAAGGCTACACGCTTGAAGCGCAATTGATCGACGACCCGATTTCGGACATCAGGTTGAGCTTTATAGTTGGTGAATTGAATGGCAATCAAGAGTGAAAGGCTGTCGACGATCGGAAACGGACTGTTCACCAGAATCGAAGCATCAATCAATCCCCCGTTCTTTCGGTTGAAGGCATCGTAGATGTAATGTTCGACCTGGACTCCGACCAGGTTCACCCATTCAAGCGGCAGCTTGTAGCCTACAATATACTCCCCCTTGTAGTTGAAGGAGTTATACAGCTCGCCGCTGAGCTCGAACTCCCACGGTTCATCTTCCTCCGCGTTGGAATAGTAGGTGAAGTTCAACTCCTGATACGCGCGCAACACTACGCTTGCCCATTTCGACGCAAAGATCGCTCCCGTGTCAAACTGAAGGGCGACTCCGGCCTTTGGCTTCACATACACCCCTTTGAAGGTTTCATCGACCATCGCGGCACCTTCAGCGGGAGCCTTGATGAGTCCGCTCATCTTCAAAAGCGGAAAATCCCATCCACTTCCGACGGCGACTCCCAGATTCACTTCGGCAAGCGCAATCGGGGTCAAGACCGCATCGACGATACCTTGTACGGCGATCGGAGAAACTCCGAGGGCGACCTTTACTTTCAGATTGTTGCCCTCAAAGAGAGGACCTTCCCCTTGAAGCATCGGAATCTTCATCTGATAGGATCCTTCCGCTTTGAGATCCACGCTTCCCGGACCAAGCGCTCCGGTAAGCTTGACGGCGGCACTGCCGCTTTGTGCAACGAGACCGGCGCTCAAACCTACGATGAGCAGGACCACGAGTATTGTTCGCTTCATAGAAACTCCTACACGTTCTAAAATCGTGTTAATCATATCATACGATGAAGGCGATGCCATACCTTCACCATGCTATTTCGTCGACTCGAGCATCACTTCAAAAAGTTCTCCGTCTTCCAGGGTATATCCGGTTTTGGGATCAAGCACCCCTTGGAGGAGCAATAGCCGATATGTTTGAAGATCGAGGGCGATTTTCGGTTTTTTAGGCAGGTGATCGTCAAAGCTCATGTGGAGATGATCGCCGGCGATGACATTCCGATCATTGAAAGCTTTTATCGCCTCGATCTCTTCCTGAGTTACCGTGGCCACCACAAAGGGCGAGACCCAATCACCGCTTGAAAGCAGACTTCTGAGACTTCTGGGATAACCGCCGGTAAGAACATCGATAATCTGCGTACCGAGCATATCCCGTTCCGCTCCGGCGGTCCGGGCGCGGTACGGCCAGAAGATCGAGAAGAAATCGCTTGAAGGCACGACTCCCCTTTTCAGCTCTCCTTCCTTGATCAGGCGACCGATGATAATCGCTCCATGGGTTCTGAAGCGTTTTTGAACGGTATCCAAGATCCACTGATACAAGCTGCCGTCTTCGGTGGAAAGATCGCGATCGAGAGCGAGACCGGTCGTCTTGTATTCTTCGATGAAAGAAAGCACCTCTTCGTCCTCTGCGGCATTCGGAGTGGGAATCAGGCGATAGTCGATCGAATCGATCGCCTTGTCTTTCACATGAAGGTCGATCACTCCCACATAACTGCCCCATGCTCCGGTCTGGGTGATGTAGGTATTGTTTTCTACGGTATGCGTGCTGAGACGAGTATGGGAATGACCACCGACGATCAGATCGATTCCATCGACAGCTCGGGCAACTTCGATATCTCGCTGGTACCCCAAGTGGGAGAGCACGACGACGATATCCGCTTTCTTTCGAACTTTGGGAATCAATGTTCTGAGGGTCTCCTCGGCGCTTCGGATTTTCACTTGGAGGGATTTGAGATAGTCGTTGGTGACCAACCCGATCACCGCGACCTTCACCTCTCCCCGAGTGAAGATCTCATACTCCTTGACCGGGGAGAGTTTCTTGAACTCTTTGGTGGGAGGAATCGGGTTCAAGTCGAGGTTCGCCGCAAGGACGGAGAATTTGGCGGGCTTGAGAATCGACAGGAGCCAGGAGAGCCCGTAGTCGAACTCGTGGTTTCCCAACGTCACCGCATCGAAGCCAAGCATGTTCAAAAGCAATACGTCGGTCGCTCCCCGCCATCCGTAGAGGGGGAAGCGATCATAATCGATCTGTTCAAAGGTCAGGTACTCACCGCCGCTGCCGGTGAGAAAGTCTCCGGCGTGGAGGGTAAGAACATCTTTTCGGCCACCACGAAGATCATCGATGATCGTTTTCCAACGAGCCGCTCCGCCGAACTCGCGACCCGCATATTCGTCGCTGCCGCCAAGCAGATACGAGTGAGTGTCATTCATATGGATGATCGTGAACGAACCATCCTTGGCGCTCAGCAGCCCGACGGTTATGACCAAAACAAAGATAATGACAAGAACACGTTTTTTATTCATGGTCTTAGCGTACCACGACCTCCGCCTCCATCGTTACCTCTGTGACCATCGATTTGGAGATAAGACAGTGTTTTTTCGCCTTTTCAAGCACCGTAAGGGCTTTCTCCCGCTGGTTTTCATCACTGACTACCACCTTTGGCTTGATGACGATCTTCTCGACGAACATTCCCCTGTCGAGCTTGGCCAGCATTCCGGTGGCGCTCGATCCATAGGCGAGGAATTCAAGATCCGATTTTTCGGCGATCGCCAAAAACGTCGTCATCAGACACACCTCGGCCGCACCCACGAAGAGATGCTCCGGCGACCAGATTCCCGGATGTCCGCCGGGGAAGTCCGGCGGAGTCGCCACCTCCATCGTGGGAAGACCCGTTGAAGACAAGGCCCCCTTTCTGTTTCGGGTCCACTCCAAATGTGTCGTATATGCATGATTATCACTCATCGTTATCACTCCTTCTCCCTCAACAATACTCACACTTGGGATGGGCGGCTAGCGCAAGGACCGCTTAGGCGGTAAGGTGGAGCAAAGGAGTCATCATGATCATCGATTCGCTATCCAACCTGAGCCGCTACATCTCCGCCGTACCGGAACTACGCCTCATTCAGCAGATTCTCGCAGGAGATCTTCTATCCAAAGAGCTCGGATCCTATGAGACATCCGATCCGAACCTTCGCTATATCATCATGACCTATCAGACGGAAAAGAAAGAGACGGACCTCTATGAAATCCACAAGAAGGAGACCGATGTGCAGATCCTTCTTCAGGGCACGGAAGTGATGGAGATCGGCTCGAGGGAAAGCTTCAAAACGACGGTGGCGTATGATGCCGCCAAGGATGCTGCATTCGGACCGGCTGAATCGATCCTCACCTACCGAGCGGATCAGAACCATTTCGCGCTCTTTTTCCCAGGTGAGCCTCATGCTCCGAATCTGATCGACAAGGTACAGCAGCGAATCATCAAGGTCGTGTTCAAGATCCGCCGGGCATAACCCTTTTTTGTCAAAAAAATGTTTGACAAGTGAATATACACATGCAATCATAACCTGTAAGACAGCTTTACAACTTAACATCCACCGTCGTTGACGGAGGTATTCAGGAGGAATCGTATGAAAAAGGTAATGATTACCATGTTAGTGGTTGCCATGATGCTGCCCATGGCGTTCGCCCAAGGTACAAAAGAGGCCAAGCAAGTTGAACTCGTATACACGATGACCGCCGTCCCCACCGATGCGCACGCCGGTGCGATGATGGTATTCAAGGAAACCGTCGAACGACTCAGCGGCGGCGAGATCAAAGTGCTCACCTACGACTCAGCTTCGCTCTTCAAGCAGGAGCAGGAAGTCGCGGCGGTAAAGAGCGGTCAAGCGGATATCACCGCCACCGCGGCGAGCTGGCTCACCGATGGAAGCCCCTGGGTATCGATGTTCACCGCCGGATACATCTTCAAGAGCTATGACCATATGACCAAAGTCCTCAACGGACCGGTTGGTAAAGAGATCTTTGAGCGCATCGCGAAAGAGCAGGGAATCCGCCCCCTCGGCGCCCAGTATCTCGGAACCCGCCAGTTGAACCTGATCGATGACAAGGAAATCAAGACCCCCGCCGACCTTCGCGGCGTGAACCTTCGCATGCCGAACTCCGATTCCTGGATCTTCCTTGGAAAAGCCCTCGGCGCGAACCCCACCCCGATCTCCTTCAGCGAGCTCTACATGGCCTTGCAGACCCGGACCGTAGACGGTCAGGACAACCCCCTTCCGTCCACGAAGAACGCGAAGTTCTACGAAGTAACCAAATCCATCACGATCACCAACCACCTGGTCGACTCCGTGTGGCCGGCGATCAACGAGAAGAAGTGGCAATCCCTTACTGACCAGCAGAAAGCCTGGGTCATGGAAGGAGTCAAAGCGGGAATCGAGTACTGCGACACCACCAACCTCAAAGCGGAAGCGGAGCTGGTTGATTTCTTCAAGAATGCCGGACTGAAGGTGTACTACGCCGACTTGGATGCATTTGCCGACCACGTTCTTGCTCAGTACCTGGCAAGTCCCTACGCCGCCACTTGGGATAAGGCGATGTTCGAAAAAGTCGTTGCCGCGGGTAACTGATCCACGAATCACGACCCGGGGTTCAAACCCCGGGTTTCTTTTCAATCTCGAAGGACTATCTACATGAAAAAAATCCTTTTATTTCTCCGAGACGTAATTGAGCTATATATTCCAATTATCTCTTTTTCCCTGCTGTTCATAGCATTCATTCTTCAAGTGTTCTTCCGTTATGTGATCAACCGGCCGCTGACGTGGACTCAAGACATCATCGTCGTCGGTTTCTGTTGGACGGTGATTCTTGGAGCATGCTACACGATGCGACGCAAAGGACAAGTTTCCTTTACGATGCTGTATGATCAATACCCGCCGAAAGTAGCAGCGTGGGCGCGCTTGGCGGGAAACGTGCTTATCATCGGCACCTTCGCCGTGCTCGTTATTCCCTCGGTGAACTATGCGATCTTCGTAAGTTTTCAGAAAACCGCAGCCCTTCGAATCAATTATTTCTGGATCTTCATTCCATTCAGCTATTTCCTTCTTTCCATCATCGGATACACGATCGAACCGGTAATCGAAGACTGGAAGATTATCACCGGAAAGTTGGATGACAGCGCCGAGCGCAAACTGGATCAACTGATGAAGGAGGTGGAGGCATGAGTTTTCCCCTATTTATGACGCTAATCGTCTTTGTACTGATCTTCTTCCTTCGGATGCCGATCGCCATCGGGATGATCAGCAGCGCAGTAGTCTATTTGCTCATCAGAGGTGCCGATCTTTCCATGGTGGTAAACCAGGTGATGAACACCTTTTTCACCAACTATGTCATCATCGCCGTTCCCCTGTTCATCTTTACCGCAAACGTGATGAACACGGGAAAGGTTACCGATATGATCTACAACTTCGCCAGCAGCGTGATGGGGCGGGTCCGCGGAGCCCTCGGACATGTGAACGTGCTTGGTTCCCTCCTCTTCAGCGGTATGACCGGCTCGGCGATCGCCGATGCGGCGGGACTGGGAAAGATCGAAATCGAAGCGATGAGGGATGCCGGCTATGAAGTCGAGTTCGCCTGCGCCATGACAGCCGCTTCAGCGACGATCGGACCGACCTTCCCCCCTTCGATTCCTCTGGTGATCTACGCGATGCTTTCATCGACCAGCGTCGGAGCACTGTTTTTGAGTGGAGTGGTCCCCGCCGTTCTGTTGTCGGTTTTCTTGATGATCTACGTCGCGATCGTCTCCCACATCCGTAAATATCCCCGTGGAGAGAAAATCGTCTGGAAAGTGTTTTTAAAGAATACGTTGGCGGCGATTCCCGCCCTCCTCACTCCGGTGATTCTCCTCGTCGGAATCTACACGGGAGTGATGACCCCCACCGAAGCAGGCGCAGTCGCCGGCTTGTATGCGCTTGTCATCTCCTTCTTTGCCTATCGGGCGATGGGGCTCGAAGACCTCGTGGAGGTGTTGAAGACGACAATCAAGGATATCGGATCGACCAGCATCATGATCGGAGCGGCTACGGTGATCAGCTATATCGTCGCTCGCGAGCAGCTTGCCCAAAATATCGGCAATTGGATCCTCGGCCTGACAACCAGCAAGTACACGTTCCTCTTCATCGTGAACATCATCATCCTGATTCTGGGAATGTTCGTGGATACCTCCACGATTCAGCTGGTGTTTGTTCCTATCATGATTCCGGTAGCTCGCGCCCTTGGAATCGATATGATCCACTTCGGAGTGATCGTAACGTACAACATGATGGTTGGTCTTTCCACTCCGCCCTTCGGAATGCTGCTCTTCATCACCAGCGGAATCAGCGGCGCTCCGCTCAAGGACATCGTACGTGAGATCTGGTGGCCTATCGTGGTCATGCTGGTCCTTCTGGTTCTCATCACCTACCTCCCCGAGCTCAGCCTCTTCCTGCCTCGAGCTGCGGGATTGCTATAAGGATGTCACAATGAAAGATACGGTATATAGGGGCTGTTGGCCCACGATGATCACCCCCTTCACCCCCGATGACAGGATCGATTACCCGGCGGTCGAAGCCCTGACCAAGTGGTATATCGATCGGGGAGCGGATGGAATCTTCGCCGTCTGTCAATCCAGCGAGATGTTTTTCCTATCCGAAGAAGAGAAGCTCGACCTTGCCAAGGCGGTGGTCGAAGCGGCTGGTGGAAAGATCAAAGTGATCGCAAGCGGCCACACCGCCGACGAGCACGCCAAGCAGATCGATCAACTGGGAAAGATGAGCGAAACGGGAGTCGATGCCGTGGTGCTGGTCTCCAACCGCCTTGCTCAAGAGAATGAAGGAGAGGAGATCTTCCGAAAAAACATCGAAGACATCTTTGCCCAGTTGCCGGAGGTCGCGTTCGGCTTGTATGAGTGCCCCTATCCCTATCTGCGCCTCCTAAGCGACGAGTTCCTGAGATGGGCGGCAAAAGAGGACAAATTGGTCTTCCTCAAGGATGTCTCATGTTCGTTGGAGATCCAAAAACGGCGGGCTGAACTCGTCAAAGGCACCGGCCTCGCCCTCTTCAACGCCAACACCGCGACGGTTCTGGATTCATGGCTGATGGGATATCATGGGTATAACGGAGTGATGGCGAACTTCCACATTGACCTCTACGCATGGCTTTTCAAGCACTACCTGGAGGATCCGGTTCTCGCTCGCGAGGTGATGGATCACCTCACCGTATGGGCGGTCGCCGAGGCGCGCTCCTATCCGGTGAACGCCAAGTACCACAGAAGCCTTACCGGTGTGCCGATGAGCCTCACCACCCGGACAAAAGACCCCTCGTTGTTGAATGAGAACGGAAGGCATGAAATCGCCAGCTTGATTCGGCTCGAAGCCCAGCTGAGAGCCCGCTTGGGACTGGAACCATGAGATACGGAAAGGAACTGCGGGAAAAATTGAAGAACGGCACCGCAATCGGCGGGCACGTCTTCTTGGGAGATCCGGCGATCAGCGAGGCGCTGGCGATCTACGGCTATGATTTCATCTGGATCGACGCTGAGCACGCAGCGTTTGACCGACCTCTCATCCTGAACCACGTCACGGCGGCGAACGCCGGAGGAGCCGCTGCCGTGGTGCGGGTTCCCGCCTGGACGATGGAAGCGATCAAACCGGTTCTGGAGATGGGAATCGACGGAATCATCATCCCCCAGACCAAGGGGTATGAGGATGTCAAAGCGGCGTTGGCGGAATGCCTCTATCCCCCTCGGGGGGTTCGAGGCTTCGGTCCGCGAAGATCCATTCACTACAACAATCTCGACATGAGTGAATACCTCAAGAACGCGGAGGATGATATCGTCCGTTTCATCCAGGTCGAGCATCATAAAGCGGTTGAAGAAATCGATCGGATTCTCACCCTTGATGGGCTCGATGCTCTTGTCCTGGGTCCGAACGACTTGGCCTCCTCGATCGGCTTGATCGGTGAATCTGTTCATCCGAACGTGCTCGAATTGTCAAAACATGCGATCGCCCAAGCGAAGAAGGCGGGCATACCCATCGGAGTCTCAATTGGTCCCAATCAGGAGGCTATCGACATTTGGAGGGGATTAGGAGTAGACTATTTCAGTTGCGGGGATGATATCTCCTTCCTTCACCAAGGAGCGAAAGCAACAATCAAAGCGATTCAAAAAGGACGATGCCGTGAGTGAAGAAGGTTCTGTACTCGACATTGAGCACATTACCCTTTCGAGGACGAATCTCAGCATGCAGATAGCCGACCATCTGGAGGAGGTGATTCTCACCTCCCCGACGAAGGTCAGTGATAAGCTCCCAAGCGAGATGAATCTCGCCAAGCAGTACAACGTCAGCCGGCCGGTTGTCCGAGAGGCGATCAAACTGCTGCAGGAACGCGGCCTGGTCACCCTGAAAACCGGAAGCGGGGCGTATATCACCCGTCCCGAAACCTCCACGGTGATGAATGCGGTCAACCGCATCATGCAAGTCGATCAGATCAGCAGCGAAGAGCTGACGGAGGTCCGAGCGATCCTTGAGCTTTCGGCGATTGAGCTCGTTGTCGAGAAGATTACCGATGAGGAGCTTGAGGAGATCGATTCGATTCTCACCCAATTCGAAAACAAGACCCTCCCTTTCAAAGTCCGGGTCAGCTTGGATGAGTCGTTCCACCTCGCTCTCGCCAAGGCGACGGGAAACAATCTCCTGGCTCTCTTCATTGGAACCCTTACCTCGCTTCTTCGCGATTATATGGGCAAGGGAATCCTCATCGAAGGGGGAATCGAGGACGCGATCGCCCGCCACCGGCAGATCTACCATGCCCTCCGGGCTCGGGACAAAGAAGCGGCGCTGAAGGCGATGCGTGAACACTTGAAAGTCTCCTCGTACAACGTCCGCGTCTTCGATGAGCAGCTTCACAAGAAGAAAAAATAATCGAAAAACTCAAACACCTCTTCCTGCATCAGCTCATTGAAGAGGTGCGGTTCGTCATATACGGTGAAGAGGAATCTTTCCGGATCATTCTTATAATGCGCTCCGATCCGTGAAACGCTTCGCTCCACTTCACTGAAGGTGAAGAGCCGATCCTGTCTGCCGTGTTGAACCAGGAGGGGTTTTGGGGCGTGAGACTGAAGCAGATCACCGAACTCGCCGAGATGGCTGAGCTGGGGGGCATAGGCGATCCAGGTATGATTCGCCGCTTTGGCGTTCACCAGGTCCTTGAAGGTGGTCATGAACCCTGTCACGAAGCTCGCTTGGATCTTCGGAGAAAGAGCGCTCAGCAATACGCTCCTCAGTCCTCCGAGGCTCAAACCTCCGCATCCCAGGCGGGAGCCGTCGACAAGCTTGTGTTCGGACAGGATATCCAAGGCGACCAGATCCTCCGCCGCCGCATACCCCGCCCACGTGCAGCCGCCGCTCATCAGCACTTTGGCGATGACATGTTCCAGCCCCCGGGCAAGGGCGTTATACGCGACCCTGTTTTCAAGACTGTCATCCAAGACCAGGTCATCGTTCCGGCAGGTTCCTCCCTCGACGATCTTAAGCGGAGGAGTCAACAGGTCTTGAACCAGTGACTTTGGCAGTTCGCCGACCTTGATTCTTCGGCTTTCAAAGCCGATAAGATCGGGCACAAAGACCGCATAGCCTCGTTTGGCCAGCTCGTTGGCCCAAGCTCGCGACCCATAATATCGCCTCCGGTGTTCAACCAGGGATTGGTCGAGCTCTTCACCGATATCTACGATTTTGCTCTTTCCCCAGAACTTCTCCCCTGCATGGTCATGAAGCGCAAGGATGCCGGGAAGCTTTTCCTGAGCACCCGCCGGGGAGAGAAGATACCCTTCACTGAGACTGAAACCGACTTGCCATGTCAATTTTTCGATTCGAAGAGCATCATGCTCCTTCACCCATTCGCTTCTTACGATCGGCTTATCAAAGGCAGGCATCAGCAGCGCCGCCTCCAATGTCGCCCGGAACTCCTCTTTCTCGACAGAATCGAATCTTCGTTCATCAAGCTGTTGACTGATATATCGACTCAAAGATCCAAGCAGTTCCATCAGATTCCCTCCCTGTACCCCGGCTTCCTCTCAACGATATCATAACCTGCCGGAGAGTGACACTAAACCTTTTCCTTCGCCTTTCTTCTCTGTCTCCCCTCTTTATGTTAAGCTTGCTCCATGAAATTGCTTGATATCTTCAAAAGTCTTGTCGCCATTGATTCGCCCTCCTTCGGGGAGGACAGGGTTGCGCTGTTTCTGGAACAGAAGCTCTTGGCATTGGGGTTCAGTACCCGGTATGACGCTGCCGGGAATCTCTACGGGTATCTTGGGGGAGAGGGAGATGCCCTGATACTCAACACCCACATGGATACGGTGGACTTGGCCGTCGGGGCTCACGTGGTCGTTGAGGATGACATCATCCGAAGCGATGGAACCACCGCTCTCGGAGCGGATGACAAGGCCGCCGTGGCGGCGTTGCTGCACGCATTGGAAAAGGTCATCACGGAGGGAAGGAAGCATCCTCCGCTGGTGGTGCTCTTCACCATCGCCGAGGAAACGGGCCTTGCCGGTGCAAAACAGGTCGATCGATCGTTGTTGGATGCCGTTTCCTGCGGGTATACGTTTGATGCCTCCGGTCCGGTGGGCGGAGCGATCATCCAAGCCTCCTACCACGATCGCCTGGATGTGGTCATCGGCGGGAAAGCCGCCCATGCCGGCTTCAAACCGGAAGACGGAGTCAGCGCGATCAAAATCGGTTCGGATGCGATCGCTGCGATGCACCTCTTTCGCATCGATGAGGAAACCACGGCGAACGTAGGCTCCTTCGTCGCCCCCGGCACCACCAATGTGATCAGTTCGGAAGCGACGATACACTTCGAAGCGAGAAGCCTGGATGAAGAAAAAATCGACAAGCAGATCAACCATATGGTCGAAGTCTTGGAAAAGACCGCCCGCTTAGCGGGAGGAACGGTTCATACCCACCGCTATCGTCTCTATGAAGGATATCGGCATCATACCGACAGTCCGGTCGTTAGACGCTTCACCGAAGCATGCGGCGCATTGAAGATCCCGGTCGAATTCAAGAAGACGCAAGGCGGCAGCGACGCCAATATCTTCAATGGCCTGGGTATTCCCACCCTCACCTGTTGCGTCGGCTACGAGAACGCTCATTCCAAAGAAGAGTATATTCCGCTGAGCGAACTTGAGCGCTTGGCTTCCCTGATCGAGGAGATTATTGTCAGATGAAGAATGTCGTCATCGTCGGAGCGGGAGCCGTGGGAGCTCTCTACGGTCAACGTCTGAACTCGGTATGCTCGTTGTCGTTCCTAGTGGATGAAGAGCGGAAAGAACGCTATCTTCGGAATGGCATTATCATAAATGGAGAAGCCGCTCCGTTTGCGTATCGATGCGCCGATGAAATCGGCTCGACCGATCTCATCATCATCGCCACGAAAAACCACCATTTGCATACCGTCATTGAACAGATGAAGCCGATCGTCGGTCCCTCTACGGTAATTCTCACGTTGCTCAACGGAATCGAAAGCGAGGGAGTCCTGGCCGCCGCCTTCGGATGGGAGAAGATTCTCCACGGTTTCGCCGTGGGATTGAACTCTACCCACGTGAGCAACCGGATCGAGTTCACCGCCGAAGGGAGAATCGTCTTCGGCGAACGGGATAATTCCTCGACGGACCGAGTCGCTGCGCTGTCGGAACTGTTTGCCTCCGCCGGCATCGAAGCGGTCGTACCGAAGGATATCCATCTGATGCAGTGGAACAAGTTCATGCTCAATACAGCGTACAATACGATCAGCGGGCTGTTGCTGGCGAACTACAGGCAGCTCGATCAAAAAGCGGTGAAAGAGCTCGCCTACGGGGTATGTGCCGAAGTGCAGGCCGTAGCGTCGGCCGAGGGGGTCCGGATCCCCGATTCCTTTATCGAAGAGAACCACAACCTCGTCATCACCTTGGGCGACGGAAAAACCTCGATGTGCCAAGACCTGGAAGCGGGTCGGACGACGGAAAACGAGTGGTTTGCCGGATCGGTGGCCGCCTTGGGCAGGAAGCACGACATCCCCACCCCGATCTGTCGGACTCTTTCACTTCTTGTTCAAGCCAAGGAAGCGATCTCCTTCATGGCTTTGGCGTGAGACTCCAAAAGCGCCGTCAACAGATCGTTTCTTTGCGTGTAGGCCTCGAACTCCTCTCGATTCCGAGGCTTCTCCTTGGCCATCTTCAAGACGAGCTTCTTGTTCATGATTCGGACCGCCGGCACGTTCCTTCGCTTGGCGACGTGCTCGCGGGCCAGATAATAATGCTTCAGCAGGATTCGCTCCTCCTTGGAGAGATGGCGATAGGAGGAATACTTCGTCCAGCCCGGTTTATCAGGACCCTTGGGCATCCCCGCGCTTTCCATCAATTCCCTGGTTTTTTCTCTGAGACCTTGTTTCTCAAGATCGGCGATGATCAGGGCTTTGAGGGTGAAGAGATGCTCCACGTCCTCCAAGGCGTATTGAATCTGTTCCTGAGAAAGGGGCCGTAAGAGCCAATTGGTTTTTTGATGTTTCTTCTTTGATCCGGTCGTATGCCGGGTTCGGTCGGGAAGATAGTGGTCGAGAATTCTGGTCAGTCCTCCATCCATACCCAGCTGCTTCGCAGCGATTCTGAGGTCATAGATGTTTTTGAGGACGATCGCGTGGTTCTTTCGAACCAAGGCGGCATCGCTTGCGCAATCGAACATGATCTTCTCAAGCGTCTCATCTTCCAAAAAATGCTTCAACTCGGGTACTGAGATCTTAAAGGGATCGATCAGGTGGAATGTCGTCCGATCATAGATTTGAATGAGACACAGATGCTCGCCGTAGATGTGAAGGTTGTACTCCCCTTCAAAATCCATCGCGATCGTGGAGACTTGATCTTCCTTCCATGTGTTCCTGAGCTTGATAAGAGCATCATCGCTGTCGATCACGGTATAGGTATGCATCGTTTAAGGGTAACAGAAAAGCCGGTGAAATAATATCAGGGAGCCGATCGGCCCCCTGACGTATATGATTATTACTCTATGGTTGTTCCGTTCCTGGGAAGAACGAGGTTGAGGAAGATTCCGACGACGGTTGCCAGCGCCACGCCTTCCAACGTGAACATAAGATCCTTGCCCATCGCAAAGGAGAGGGCTCCGCCGCCGATTCCGATGACGAGAATCACGCTGCTGATCGTGAGGTTGCGCTTGTCTTCGTAATCGACACCGCTGTCGACCAATGTTCTCAGTCCGCTTGATGCGATGATTCCGAAGAGAAGCATCGAAATCCCGCCGAGGACGGGACTCGGGATCGTTTGGATCAGAGCTCCGAACTTGGGGAAGAAGGAGAGGAGAACCGCGATCACCGCAGCTCCTCCGGTCACCCACACAGAGTACACGCGGGTAAGGGCAAGAACACCGATGTTCTCACCATACGTAGTGTTGGGGGGACCGCCCCACAGTGACGCCCACAGAGTGGCCAACCCGTCTCCGGTAAGGGTGCGGTGCAAACCGGGGTCAACAAGGTAGTCTTCGCCGACGACCTTGCTGATCGTGATCGTATCACCCAAATGTTCGCAAATCGTCGCCAAAGAGACGATTACAAACGTTACCGTGGCGACGAGATTGAACTTGGGAACGGCAAAGGTCGGCAGTCCGAACCACGCCGCCTGATGAACCGCGGTGAAGTCGATGAGGGCGTGGGCGGGACTGATGAAACCGATGATCAGGGAAAAGAGATATCCGGCGACAAGCCCGATGAGAATCGGGATGATCGAGAAGAACCCTTTCAGGAAGAGATTCGCCACGATCGTGAAGGCCAGGGTCACCATCGCCACGGTGAACACCAAAAGGTTGTAATTGCCTGAAGCGTCATTCATCGCCATTCCCATCGCCGTCGGAGCCAAGGAAAGACCGATCACCACGATCACGCTTCCGATCACCACCGGAGGAAGAGCTTTGCCAATCCATTCATGTCCACTCTTTTTGATGATCAGAGCCACGATGACATAAAAAGCTCCGCTGGCAAACGCCCCTCCCATCGCATAGGCGACGCCATAGGAGGAAGAGATCGCGATCAAGGCGGGGATGAACGCAAAAGAAGAGCCAAGGAAAGCCGGAACCTTGGATTGTGTTATCAAAATATAGATGAGGGTTCCCGTTCCCGCAGTAAACAAAGCGGTCGATGGAGAAAGTCCGGTAAGAATCGGAACAAGAATGGTCGCACCGAACATCGCAAAGACGTGTTGGATGCTCATCGGAATCCACGACCCGAGGGGCGGACGGTCACTCGGACCATATTTGACGGTATTCTGTGATTGTTTTGCCATCGAGAAGCTCCCTGATAAGAAGAATGATGACCTCCACAAGAAGTCTCTCAATCCTACCCATAAAGAGGATCGTTGTGCAACGCCCGGGAAAAGGTTTTTATCGTTCTTTCAAGATTCCGGATGGAGCTGATCCGTTCAGCTCGGGTCATAAATCGGCAAAACGGCCCTCGAATCGAGGGCCGTCGGTAGATTGCTTTGATTGTTACTTCGCCGCCTTCAGTTTCTTTTCCAGCCCGGCAAGGCATTCGATAAGCTGTTTCGGAAGGCGATCTCCGAACTTCGGATAGTGGTTCGTTTTGATGTCCGCCACTTCAGCGAGCCAGCCATCGACATCGACGGCAAGCAGCTCGTCCATCTGCTCTTCGGTAACACCTTCGGGAAGATCGATCGCACCGTGGGCGGGCATGATTCCGATCGGGGTGTCAACGCTCTTTGCGGTTCCCTCGGTGGCCTCAAAGACCCACTTCAACACGCGGCTGTTTTCTCCGAAGCCCGGCCAGATGAACTTGCCGTCATCATCTCTACGGAACCAGTTGACGTAGAAGATCTTCGGGAGCTTGGAAGGATCGGGAGCATTTTCTCCGATCTTGATCCAGTGGTTGAAGTAGTCGCCCATATGGTATCCGCAGAACGGCAGCATCGCGAACGGGTCGCGGCGGATCGTTCCGACCTTCAAGTCGAGCGCGGCGGCGGTGATCTCCGAACCGACGATCGAACCGAGGAACACTCCGTGGTTCCAGTCGCGGCTCTGGTGCACCAATGGAACCGTCTTCGGACGGCGTCCGCCGAAGAGAATCGCGCTGATCGGAACACCCTTCGGATCTTCCCACTCTGGGGCGATCGAGGGAGCTTGGCTGGCAGGAGCGGTGAAGCGGGCGTTCGGGTGAGCGGCGGGCTTCTGAGCCTTGTTGCCCTTGTCTTGGATCCACTCGTTGTTCGTCCAGTCGATCAGTTTGCCGGGAGCATCGTATCCGATTCCTTCCCACCAGACATCGTTGTCTTCCGTCAAAGCGCAGTTGGTGAAGATCGTGTTCTTCGAAGCGGCCTTCATCGCGTTGTAGTTGGACTTCTCGCTGGTACCGGGGGCGACACCGAAGAATCCGGCTTCAGGGTTGATCGCATAGAGGCGACCATCCTTACCGAACTTCATCCAGGCGATATCGTCTCCGATCGTCTCGACTTTCCATCCGGGAATCGTCGGAACGAGCATTGCGAGGTTGGTCTTTCCACAGGCGGACGGGAATGCACCGGTAACGAAAATCGATTTGCCTCGGGGATTGGTGATCTTGAGAATCAGCATATGTTCGGCGAGCCATCCCTCATCACGAGCAAGGACGCTGGCGATTCGAAGGGCAAGGCACTTCTTGCCAAGCAACGCGTTCCCGCCGTAACCGGAACCGTAGGACCAGATTTCACGGGTTTCGGGGAAATGGGAGATGTACTTGTCCTCAAGCGGGGCACAAGGCCATTTGCCGTTGTCGCTCTCGCCTTTGGCCAAGGGCTTTCCGACGGAGTGGAGACAGGGAACAAACTCCCCGTCGGTTCCGAGCAAATCAAGAACCTTGACTCCTACACGGGTCATGATCATCATGTTGAGCACGACGTAGGCGCTGTCGGTAATCTCGACACCGATCTTGGCGATCGGAGAGCCCAACGGGCCCATTGAGAAGGGAATGACATAGAGCGTTCGTCCCTTCATGCTTCCTCTATAGAGATCCGTCATCGTCTTCTTCAGTTCAACGGGATCGATCCAGTTGTTTGTCGGACCGGCCTCATCTTTCGTTTCACTGGCGATGTAGGTACGATTTTCAACACGTGCAACATCGGAAGGATCGGAGTTGTACGCAACCGAGCCCGGCTTCTTTTCCGGGTTTAGGGGAACGCAGTATCCGTCATCAATCTGCTGTTGAATCAATTCGTCATACTGCTCTTGGCTTCCATTCGCAATTACGATCGCATCGGGGGTGGCAAGGGCAGCAAATTCCTCGATCCATGCCTTCAGCTTCGCATGTTTGATGTCATTGAGTGTCATGGACTTCTCCTTTAAAAATGGGGTCAATTTCTCATATCGAGAGAAGTTGTACGGTTTCAACCGTATCGTTTTTCCCTGTCTTTAGCAAGAGCATGCATTACACTGAGAAAATGTTTCGTTTGTCAGTACATCGTCCCGTGGAAACGGGAGTTCAAGGAGAGATACAGCTCCGGCGGAACATCTTCGGGGATATCCAGCAGGTAATCACTGATTCGCTTGATTCGATCTTTCAGAGTGTCTTTCTTGCACTCGCTCATTTCTTTCAAAGCGGCAAGTGATTCAGCGATGATTTCCTGACCGGCTTTGATCTCCTGCAGCGCCATCTTGAAACGCTGGCTCAAATCTAAAATGATGTTGATCGTCTGGTCGGGATGCTCCTGAACAAACCGGGGAAAGCTTTCGCTTGAGATTTCAAGCAACATGCAATCGGTCAGAGCGATCGCCGTCGCATTACGGGGATCTTTTTCAAAGAGCCCCATTTCGCCGAACATCGTACCGACCTTTGAAATCTCGAGAAGTTGGAATTGCGTCGGTGTAGCCCAGTTCAGATATAAACCGATGGTTCCGCTTTGCAAAACGAACATCGTTGTGCATGGCTGACCCTGCTCGTAGATGATCGTTCCTTTCGTAACCGAAATACTTGGGGTGGTAGACATATCATCTCCTCCATCTCAGACGCTAAGTATATCACAGAGTAGGAACGTTGACACGTCCCGGGGAGAACCGTAGGCTGTAATTCATGATTGAACTCACCGTTCCGGCCGGTTCCTTGCAAAGCGCCCTTCACGCGTTTAGTGAAGGGGCTGATGGCGTATATCTTGGTCTCAAAAGGTTTTCCGCCCGTAAAGGTGCGACAAATCTCACGGTTGAAGAGCTCGCCGGACTTCGAACCGTCGCGCAGAAAGAACATAAAAACATCTACCTCACGATCAACACCCTGGTCACCGACCGGGAGCTCGACGATGTCATCGCCACCCTCAAGGAGGTGGATCGGATCGGGGTGGATGGAATCATCGTCCAGGATCTTGGAATAGCCCGGATCATCAGGAACTTTTTCCCCTCTCTCCCCTTGCACGCATCCACACAACTGGCTGTTCATACCGTCGAGGGGGTAAGACGACTTCAGAAGTGGGAGTTCGAGCGGATAGTGCTTGCTCGAGAGCTCACCTTGGATGAAATTGAGGATATCCGCAAAGCTTGCCCCGATGTCGAGCTCAAAGTCTTTATCCACGGAGCGCTCTGCTATGCATTCAGCGGACTGTGCATGGCCAGTCATTATCTTGCCGATCGATCGGCTAATCAGGGCGCGTGTGCCCAAATCTGTCGAACGTGGTGGCGTGTGGAGGAGGATCCATCCTTCGGAGCCTCTCTCTCCCCGCTCGGCGAAAGACCACGAAACGCTCCCTTCTTCTCGATGAGCGATCTGAACGGTACCGAGGTGATCGGTCGCCTCAAGGCGATGGGAATCGACAGCCTTAAGATCGAAGGACGGATGAAAAGTCCGGCATACGCCCACTTCGCTGCCCAAGCCTACCGAAAGGCGATCGATGACGAACCCGTGGATCCCGATCCCCTCGCCATCACCTTCGCCCGAACGCAAAGCAAAGGCTGGCTCGCCGGGTATGGCCGCAGCAGAGCGGATTTCTCCACTCGCCATACCCCTTCCTTAAGCAGCGGAAAAACTGCTTCGCACATAGGAGTCGTGGCGGGAACGATCGTTGATTTCGTCGATCATGAGATCCAGGTCGCACTGGATGCCCCGATCGCCAATCGTGACGGGGTGATGTATCTGGCGGAAAACCGGCTCGGCCTCTTCGAACCGGTCCGCTTCGCCGTCAAAGGCGTCGGCTCCGCCGAGGCGGGAGAGCGGATCTGGATTCCGTTTCCAAACGATGCGCAATGGCCGACGATCGGATCAGAACTCTATCTGATCAGCGGCCATGACCTGAATGTCCCCCTCATTTCCGAAGAGATTCCTCCTTACCAGGCACCGATCGACCTCACCATCACCCTGGAAGATTCGAAACTGACCATTCAAAGCAAAGCGGGCAACGCCGAAGCCCATATTTCCCTTCAAAAAGCCCATCGGGAGCAAGATGTCGAACATAACCTTGCGACGATCTTTATGCAAAGCGACCAATCGCTCTTCACCCTCGGTACATTGACAGTGGTGAATAACAGTTCACTTGAAACTGAAGAGATTTTTTTGCCTCTTTCCGCGTTAAAGAAGATTCGACGGGCGTTCTACCAAAGCCTCGACCAACGATTCAAGCGATACATCGATCAAACGATCGATCTCGGTGAGGTCAAGAAGAAAGAATGGAAGCCGCTCCCCAAGCGGAGCATGCTGATTGACAACGATCGAATCCCCTATCTGGACCCCACTTATCTGAAGAAACGAATCGATAAAGGAGCTTTGTTGGAAGAACTGCTCTTCACCGACGGGTCGTTTCTCTATTTCCCTCTCGCTCCGATCACCTTTTTTGAAGAACGGTTTTTTGAAGACCTCAAGAGGCTTATCGATCAGGCGAAAGAGGACGGGTGTCTGCAGCGGATCCGTTTCGGGTTGAACAATATAGCCCACATTCGGTTCTTCGAAGAGCGGCAGCTTCCGGTCTTTTCCGATGTCTACCTCTACCTCGCCAACAGCCAAAGCGCCCGCTTGATCGGTGAGACCAAACTGAATCTCATCGGCGGATACCATTGGCTTGAACGGCTTGAAGGGGATACCTCGCTTTGGCCGTTTGAGCCGACGTTCGTCGATTCGGCGTTTCGAGCTCCCTTGTTCATCAGCCGCTCCTGTTTTCGATATGATTCGTTGAATCTGGGGTGTGAAAATTGTTCCCGCTCGGGTTCATGGTACGTAACTCAGCAGGACAAGAAAGCCCGCGTGATCGTTCGCGAGTGCATTACAACGCTGCTTGGCGAAGAGCGGTTCTGAAAGGTTCGAATTCATAGGAGAGAGGAAACGCCAGAAGCCGTTCCTCATGAAGAGCTTGGAGGCCTGCTTCATCCTCCCACCGGTAGGAGATCGCCTCTTCTTTCTGAAGCCGAATCGATTTCGGATCGATATCGACCCGTACCAAGTAGATATCGACAAAGGATTGCATTTTCAAGACCGTTCCCAAGTGAGTGATCTGCTCAGGTCCTGCCTCAATCCCGGTTTCTTCCTTCAGTTCGCGCAAAGCGGCTCCGATGCTGCTTTCCCCGGCAAGAACCGAACCGGAGGTATTCTCCCATAAACACGGCATCAAACGCTTGTCCGCTGAGCGAAGGGTCAGCAATACCCTTCCGTCGCTGTTCATCGTCCACACGGAAACAACATTGTGGTACGTCCCCGTCTCCAAGGGCGTACCACGTTTATGAACTCGATTCAACGATCGTCGTCGGTCATCGACAAGGTCGAAATACTCGTCCATTACACCAAGCCGTATTTGCTGACAAACGCCTCCGCGTTTTGAATGGAACCGCCTGCCGCTCCTTTCACGACGTTGTTCACCAGAAGGATGAAACCGATTTTTCCATTCTTTTTCTTCAGTCGGCCGGTGTACACGACCATTCCGCTGGGCTTTCCCCAGAACGCATATTTCGGCTGCGGGAATGTATTCGCCTCACCGTACTGCACGGGGTGCTCGGCACTGGAGGGATAGTCGGCCTCAAGCTTGAAGGAACTCCATGCTTCCTTGACATCTTCGATGGAGAGATCCTTTTCGGTATCGATCCATACCGCCTCGAGGTGTCCGAACATCACCGGGACCCGAACGGTGTAGCAGAACACCTCGGGATCGAAAGCAAGTATCTTCTTGATCTCCCTTTCAACCTTCTCCTCTTCACCTCCGATGTACGGTATGCAGTTGTCGGTGATATCAAAGGAGGAAAGACCGGGATACCCCGCTCCGCTGACACTCTGGTAAGAGTGCATCGTTACCGACTTGATCCCGTACTTCATCAACGGGGCGATGGCCATCGCCAATCCGGTGGTCGAACAGTTGGCGTTGGTAACCACAAACCCCTTCTTGGGATATCCTTGCTTCTTGATCAAATCCAGCTGATCGAGGTTTGCTTCGGGAATGAGAATCGGAACGTTGGGATCGTAGCGCATCGAGGACGCGTTGGAGAACACATAAAAACCATTTTCTCGTAATTGCGGCTCCGCTTCGCGGGCGATTTCTGCAGGAAGAGCGCTGAAGACGATTTTCACTCCCGCTTCCTTCATCGCATCGATGTTGAACTCCTGCACCACTGTTTCTTTGACCTTCTCGGGCATCTCGAAAGGCATCACCCAATGAACCGTGGAAGCGTATTTCAGACCAACTCGCGTAGCTGAGGCCGTGGCGTACGTGACCTCAAACCAAGGGTGGTCTGCCAACATCCACATGAATACTTGGCCAACTGCGCCGGTGGCACCCATGACGGCAACGTTTATCTTCTTTTCCATAGGTTCAACTCCTTGCGTGATACCCTATCGATTTCTTCATCTTTACGCAAGGCATTATTAACAAATAATTAAAGATTTTAACAAAATGTTAATATGGTAACTTTTTGTTCAGGATATCAAACTTCTTTTCGAACCACTCGCTGAAAAAACTGTTCGAGGGGAATCGTGAAGACGATTCCGTTTCCCGGTTTTGCCAGTCCGGGAATTTTCGACATCGAACGGATCGCCGCATCGACGATCTCATTCTCCGCGATCATGAAGAGAACTTCTTTTTCAGGCACGAGATACGAGCCATGGAAAGCGATATCTTCGGGATTTGCCGTTCCTCGCCCCTCGACGATCGTTCCTCCGCCCACCCCGACCTTGCGAGCTGCATGGAGAACGTCCCAGCCGAATCCGCTTGGGCAAATGACACAAATCATGGAAAGGGTGCTTTCAATCGGTTTTGTAACACCATCACCCGATTGCAGAGGAATCGAGGTGAGAAGAGCTTTCCGGATTCTGCATGTGTACAGAGCTTTCCACACCGAATCTTTTATCGAATCATCGACGATCGTAAGGAGGATTTCCCGGTGTAATTCAGTCAACCCGAGCAAGCTTAGAATTCCGCTTGCTCCACTACCTTGTCCGGTGAGAATCGTGCCACCGAGACTGCCGGCAGCTTTTGCTACCTGCATAAGCCGTTCGGCTTTTCCCTCTTCGACGATGGCGAATATCAAGGTTTTCATGGCGCTTGATTCTCCTCCTTCTTCAGCTTAGCCTGTGTTCTCTTGTACAGCAAGCCAAGGATTTCGACGACCAATACGGGAGTAATGGATACAAAGGCGATAATTCCAAAGGCATCGCCAGGGTTTCCCGTCTCCAAACCCATGGACGAGCCGATTGCAAATGCGAGGATGAACGTGGAAGCCATCGGACCGGAGGCAACCGTTCCACTGTCAAAGGAGAGTCCGACAAACAGCTCGGGAACAAAAAAGGCGAGCGTAAGGGCGATTATGTAAGCGGGCAGAATGAAGGACCAGAACGGGAGTCCGGTCCAAATTCTCAAGACCGCCAAAAAGACCGAAAGGCCTACTCCGATCGATATCGCAAGCAACATTACGGATCTGCGAAGATGCCCTTTAGTAATCTCTTGAACTTGGTTTACCAATACCCATACCGAGGATTCGCTGATTGCAGTGATCGCTCCGATGACAAGGCCGGAGAAAAGGAGCAGATATGGATTGATTTGCCCCAAGAGGTACCCTATTCGGTAGCCAACTGGGATGAAGCCTCCGCTGGAACCGATAAAAAAGAGGGTCAAGCCGATATAGAGATAGATGAAGCCAACACCGGCACGAAGCACCTGGCGAGTGGGCATCTTCAAGAGAAAAATCTGATAAAGCAAGCTGAGAATGAACATTGGGGTAATCGCTTGGGTCGCCATCTGCACGCTGGGACGAATGAGAGTGATGAAACCGCCAGCTTGACTGACCGTCGCTTGGGCGCCTTCACTGGTGCTGGTACCGGGCGAAACAATGCCAAGAATGATCAGAGCAAGAGCAGGTCCGATGAGCGCCAAAGAAACATAGCCGAAGCTATCAGCTTCTTTTTGTACTTTCTGGACACGGGCGACACCGATTCCCAAGGCCATGATGAACGGAACGGAAAGCGGACCGGTAGCCGATCCTCCGCTGTCAAAACCGATTGCCATCATCTCGGCGGTGCTGAAGATTGCCAACGTGAACACGATGATGTAACTGATCAAATAGATCCAGATAACAGGGATGCGGTAAACTTGGCGCAACATTCCCACCATCACATAGAAGCCGACTCCGATGGCGATCATCGCCACCATAACCCGGGTATTGATCGAGGGGTTCACCGATGCGACCTGCTCACTCAGCATCGCAATATTCGGTTCGGCGATGATGATGACGATTCCCGCGATGAAACCGGTGGCTCCGATGAGGAAATTGCTCCTGGATCGGGTCACCGCCGATCCGATCTTCTCGCCGATCGGCAAAACCCCCAGATCGACACCGAGAAGAAGCAACGAAAGTCCCAGAATGATGAGAACACCGCTGATATAAAAAGATACGAGCACGCCTTCCTCCAAAGGAGCGATGAAGAAGTGCATGATTGTCACGAGTATGAGAATCGGGATAATGGAGGAGCTTATTTCCTTGAGCTTGTTCAACAGTTCCATTTCGCCTCCTCACTGCTTATGCAATGTCGAATTAGTACTCGTTCTTGGACAAAAGGTCAAGCAAAACCCATCCCCTCTTGACGAGCAACGGCGCAATCCGTATCATGCCAAAAGTACGAACTTTGGGGGTATAGCTCAGTTGGTAGAGCGCTTGAATGGCATTCAAGAGGTCAGGGGTTCGACTCCCCTTACCTCCAGCAATGCAAGACAATCCGAATCTTAGGCCAATCAGCCAAGGGTTCGGATTTCTTGTTTTTATCCAAAACGTTGAAATATAGTATCAGGTTAAACCAACATCAATGCCTCTGGTACCAAGAAACAACACCATATACACAGTCTCATTATTATGCTAATATTTAGTCTATAAGTAATTAACGGTTTGTATAAGATTCTACAGTTTATGATAACAAAACTCACTGTTAAGTTCAAAATTATATATCTATCCTCTTGATAACGACATCGACTTGAAGTATATTATCTTCATATTGTGTCGATATTTAATTCGGAAGAACCGTTCGCTCATTCATGAAGGAGGTAGGAATTCGTGGCTGGCGAGATTAACAAAGACGAATTAACTAAAAAGATGTCAGATAACCTTATGGTGCTAAGAACGAAGCTGCGGTTAAAGCAATCTGAACTTGCCGAAAAGATGGGAATCAGCAGACAGGCTTTTCTGGAAATTGAAAAGGGAAAACGAACGCTACAATGGAATGTGTTTGTCGCCTTACTATCTGACCTGTTGACGCATTATGGAATATACACGCCAGAACTTGGTCAGATACTTAATATCACCACAGAACGACAGCAGTGAGTAATAATTTAATTGAACTACATGAAGGGAACTCATTATGGCGGTAAAAAAAAGTAACCTCTATTCCAGCCTCTGGGCAAGCTGTGATAGTTTGCGTGGTGGCATGGATAGTTCGCAGTATAAGGATTATATTCTTACCCTATTGTTCGTTAAGTATGTGTCGGACAAATTTAAAGGCGTTGCCTATGGTGACATCGATGTTCCGGAAGGTGGAAGCTTCGATGATATGCTTGCGCTCATAGGCAACAAGAATATCGGCGAAGAAATGGATAAAATCATCGCCCGTCTTGCTGAGGCGAACAATCTCCGAGGTGTTATCGATAACGCCCACTTTAATGATGAGGATAAGCTGGGTAAAGGCAAGGAGATGGTAGATAAGCTGAGCGAACTGCTCGGTATATTCCGTGATCAGATGCCTGACTTATCCAAAAATCGCGCTGATGGCGATGACATCATCGGTGACGCTTATGAATATCTGATGCGGAACTTCGCCACTGAGAGCGGCAGGAGCAAAGGTCAGTTCTATACCCCTGCCGAGGTGTCCCGTGTTCTTGCAAAAGTTGTGGGCATTGAACATGCTCATGGCAATGATGTCACCCTCTACGACCCCGCTTGCGGTTCTGGTTCCCTACTTATACGAGCCGCCGAAGCAGCGCCTGTGGAGGTTTCCATATATGGTCAGGAGAAGGAAGGCACGACTGCGGGTCTTGCTAGGATGAACCTCGTACTGCACAACCGGGCGACCGCTGTAATTGAGGGCGGTTACAGCACATTCTCCGACCCGAAGTTTAAAAATAGAGATGATGACAGTCTGCTTCGAACGTTCGACTTTGCCGTGGTCAATCCTCCGTTTTCCGATAAAAACTGGACACACGGGCTGAAAGAGTTCGGGCGTTTTGATGGGTACGGCGATCGCCCACCGCAAAAGAACGGTGATTTCGCTTGGCTACTTCACATTATCAAGTCCCTGAAACGCAACGGAAAGGCAGCGGTCATTCTGCCTCATGGCGTTCTCTTTCGCGGAAACGCTGAGGCTACTATACGACAGTCCATCATAGATAAAGGGTATATCAAAGGCATCATAGGTTTGCCCGCCAACCTTTTCTACGGCACGGGTATTCCTGCCTGCATCATCATCATAGACAAAGAAAACGCCGACGAACGGGACGGCATCTTCATGATTGACGCCAGCCTCGACTTTATAAAAGACGGCAACAAGAACCGTCTGCGCGAGCGCGACGTTTATAAGATCGCCGCGGTATTCAATCAGCGGCTCGAACTGCCAAAATACTCTCGCTTTGTGCCAAACGCCGAGATAAAGGAGAAGAACGCTTACAACCTCAACATTCCGCGCTATATAGACGGCAGCGAGGCCGAGGACTTACAGAGTATAGATGGACATCTGAACGGCGGTATCCCGACAGCGGACGTGGAGAGCCTTTCGCGCTACTGGAAGACTTTTCCGAATCTGCGCGGGCAGTTGTTTAAAGGCTTCCGCGGGGGCTTTGAGACGTTAACTGTCGGAAAAGACGAAGTGCAGGATACTATCTTCGATGATGCGGAATTTTCCGCTTATGCCGATAAAGTAGAAGCCGCCTTTGAGAAGTGGAAAACCGGTGTGGCCGGCAAACTCCGCAACATTACCGGTACGACGAAGCCAAAGATGTTGATTTCCGAAATTGCTGAAGAAATACTGATCGATTTCGAGCATATCACTCTCGTGGATAAATATGATGTCTACGAGGTGCTTCTATCCTATTGGAACGAAACGATGTCCGACGATGTTTACCTCCTTGTGCAAGACGGCTACAAGGCTATCCGCGACATCGAGGTGTTTATGAAGACCTCCACAAAAAAGAAAAAGGACGGCACCGAGATCAAACAAGAGAAAGAAACAGGCTGGGACGGCAAGCTTGTGCCGAAATCCCTCATCATAGAGATGTTCTTTGCTGCCAAGCAGAAAGCCATCGACGATATGGACACCGTCATCGCGGCGGCTCAGGCCGAACTAGACGAGATGCTTGAAAATGCCGAGGAAGACTCGGTGATAAAAGATGTTCTGAAAGACAGCGGCAACCTCGACAAACCGGAACTGAAAAAGAAGCTTAAAGACAAAGACCTCGATGTCGACGATAAAGCGGAACTGACCACTTTGCAGACCTTGGTCACAAGGGTTGACGAAGGCACAAAGACGGTCAAAGGCCTCCGCGACGCCCTCGACAGGAAAGCCCGCGCGCAATACCCCAAGCTGACCGAAGCCGTGTGCGTGGAACTGCTTTTGAACCGTAAATGGTACCGCGCGATGATCAGCGGCATCTATGCTCTCTACACGGCGGTTAGCCACCGCATTTCCGACCGCGTGACCGAACTCAACGAGCGGTATGAGCAGACCCTGCCCGAACTCGAAGCCGAGGTCGCGCAGCTTGAGGGTAAGGTAAAATCTCATCTGGAGAGGATGGGGTTTGTATGGTGAATTGGGAGACAACAATCCTCGGCTCTGTAGGTGACTTTTCCAAAGGTCGAGGGATAAACAAGGACGAAGCACATAGCGGAAATATACCTTGTGTTCGGTATGGTGAGATTTATACGCATCACAATGATTATGTGAAGACTTTTCATTCGCATATTTCCGAGACAGTAGCAGATGCCTCTCGGCGTTTGCGAACAGGAGAATTGTTGTTTGCTGGTTCAGGAGAAACAAAAGAGGATATCGGTAAATGCGTTGCTTTTGTTGATGACTGCGAGGCTTATGCAGGTGGAGACATTGTGATACTTACACCAAGAAAAGCGGTGGATAGTCTTTTCTTAGGTTACTATTTGAATTCAAAGCCGATTGCTGAGCAAAAAGCAAGTCGCGGTCAAGGTGATGCTATTGTTCATATCTCGGCGAGATCGTTAGCGGAGATTGAAGTTCAACTTCCTCCCCTCCCCGAACAGCGCCGCATAGCTGAAGCGCTCTCGGATACGGACGCCTTGCTTGCCGCGACGGAGAAGCTCATCGCTAAGAAGCGCGCCATCAAGCAGGGGGTGATGCAGGAACTGCTCACGGGCAAGCGGAAGCTGCCGGGATTTGAGGGCGAGTGGGTGAAAACAACGCTTAGTGAATTACTTCAATACGAGCAACCACAAAAATATATTGTTGCAAGCACCAAGTATGAAGAAAGCGGCACTCCAGTTTTGACTGCTGGCAAGTCATTAGTATTAGGTTATACAAATGAGCGCGATGGCATTTACACAAATTTACCTGTAATAATATTTGATGATTTTACAACCGAATCCAAGTACATCACTTATCCGTTCAAGGTGAAATCCTCTGCAATGAAATTGCTGACATCAACAGGAATTTGTGACATTCGTTTGATTTATGCTCTTATGCAGACGATAAATTTCCCTTTGAAAGACCATCAACGTTACTGGATTTCTGAATATAGTAAACTGGAAGTGAAAATTCCACCAACTATTGCTGAGCAGACCGCCATCGCCGAAATCCTCTCCGATATGGATGCGGAGATTGACGTACTTACGGCGAAGCTGAATAAGCTGCAGAACATCAAGCAGGGAATGATGAGCGAACTGCTGGCAGGCAGGATCCGGCTTGTAGAATCCGAACCCATAAAAGCAACGGCTGATATTGACCAAGAGAAGAAGACAGAACCGCTTCGCCCTGTTGCAAAAGAAACCAAATTCAAAGGGCACAACCAGCAATTTGACGATGCCGTGATGATTGCGGGCATTGTGGACGCACTTTACTCCGACAAATACCCGTTGGGCAGAAAAAAGGTACAGAAGTGCCTCTATCTCCTGCGTCGATATCAAGGCGAAAGCACGGCGGCGTTCAAGAAAAAAGCGGCGGGTCCCTATGCTGACGAAGTGCGCTATAAGGGCGGCGAGATGATAGCCAAAAATATGAACTACATCGCCACCTTCAACAAAAAACAAGGCACAACCTTTGCCCGTGGAAAGAACATCAGCAAAGCCCTTGCCTACGTCCAAAGTTGGGACAGACAGGCTGACATCAAATGGGTAGCCGATAAGTTAAAATACAAGAGCGTAAACAAGCTGGAACTTCTCGCAACGGTGGATATGGCAACCTGTGACCTGATGGAGGCGGGAACGCCCGTGTCTGTGCAGTCCGTCAAACACCTGATTGCCACCGATGTCGAGTGGAAGGAAAAGCTGAAAAAGCAGAACTTCAGCGATGCCAACATCGCCCGTGCTCTTCGAGAACTGAACACCCTATTGCAAGGAGGGAGCTAATCGATGCCGAGGATCAACGAAGCCGAACGCAAGACCCAAAACCGCGTACTCTCCCTGTTCCAAGACAAGGCAGGGTTAAACTACACCTATTTGGGCGACCTGCACGGGCAGATAAACACGAACATTATAGAAGACCGCCTGACCGCCTGGCTAACTTCACCCAAAGGCGGCGGACATAGCCGATCTATCGCGGATAAGGCTGTGCTTAAACTCACCAAAGCAGCGGGCAATTTGCAACAGGGCTTATATAAGGCGAATCAAAACGTGTATTCCCTCCTCAAATATGGTGCGAAAGTTCATGAAAACCCCGGCGACCCTGACAAGACGGTTTATTTCATAGATTGGGAATACTCTCATCATAACGAATTTGCTGTTGCTGAGGAAGTGACAGTTAAGTCTGGCAGCGAACGCCGCCCCGACCTTGTCGTCTATATTAACGGTATCGCTGTAGCTGTAATTGAATTGAAGAAATCCACCGTATCGATATCTCAGGGCATACGGCAGAACCTCTCCAACCAGAGCGAGCATTTCAACAAGCCGTTCTTTACCACCATCCAGTTTGTTATGGCGGGCAACACCGGAGAGGGTCTTCGCTATGCCGCCATTGAAACGCCAGAGAAGTATTATCTCGAATGGAAAAATGATACCGTTAACACCGCGTCGCAACCGCTGGACGATGTGTCCCTCGATATTCTGGAGAAATGCAAAAGCCTGCCCGATAAACTCGACCGACAGCTATTCAGCATGTTCCAGAAACGGCGCTTCCTCGACCTCATCCATAACTTCATCGTGTTCGATAAAGGCGTTAAAAAGGTCTGCCGCCATAATCAGTTTTTCGGTGTAAAGAAAGCCCAGATAAAATTGAACAGGGGGCAGGGCGGCATCATCTGGCATACCCAAGGCAGCGGCAAAACCTTGACGATGGTTTGGCTCTCCAAATGGATACTGGCGGGAAACCCCGAGGCTCGTGTCCTCATTATCACCGACCGTGATGAACTTGATGAGCAGATGGAAAAAGTCTATTTGGGTGTAGACGAACAGGTCTACCGCACCAAGTCCTGTGACGATCTTGTAAAGCGGCTGGATAAGACTGAGAAGCGGCTTATCTGCTCCCTGATTCATAAATTCGGTGTCCGTACCGGTTCGGAATCCAACGAAGCCCAAGCCAAGAGGTCAGTCGAACAATTCATCCGTGAATTGAAAGCCGCTCTGCCTACAGGCTTTAAGGCAAAGGGCGGTTTTGTTGTTTTCGTGGATGAGTGCCACAGAACCCAAAGCGGTCTCTTACACGAGGCAATGAAGGAGATCCTCCCGAACGCTGTCTTCATCGGATTCACGGGTACACCACTCCTTGTCAAGGATAAAAAGACAAGCATTGAGGTTTTCGCACCGGGTTGTATTCATACCTATAAATATGACGAAGCTGTCACCGACGGCGTTGTCCTTGACCTCCGCTACGAAGCCCGCGACATCGAGCAAATCATCAGCAATCAAGAGCGGATTGACCAGTATTTTGATATTAAGACCCGTGGGCTGAATGATGCGGCGAAAGCCAAGCTGAAGTCCAAGTGGGGCAATATGCAAAAAGTCTATAGTTCCCTGAAACGGCTTGAAGTCATTGCCGAGGACATTATCAGCGACTTTGACATCAAAAACCGCCTTGCCGACGGCAAGGGGAACGCCATGCTCGTGGCGGACTCCATTTATTCCGCCTGCAAGTATTACGAGATATTCCAGTCCCGCGGTTTCAAACAATGTGCCATCATTACGTCTTTCGTTCCGCTTCCCGGAAACCTTCGTACCGAAACCGAGGATGCGGAGGAATTTGAAAAATATGAAGTCTACACGCAAATGCTGAACGGTCAAAGCGTGGAGGGATTTGAAGCTGAAGCCAAACGTAAGTTCGTCGAGGAACCGGCGCAGATGAGGCTGCTCATCGTGGTTGATAAACTGCTAACCGGCTTTGATGCCCCGCCCTGCACCTATCTCTACATCGACAAATCAATGCGCGACCACGGCTTGTTTCAAGCTATCTGCCGCGTCAACCGTCTGGATGGCGAGGAAAAAGACTTCGGCTACATCGTAGACTATAAGCAGTTGTTTGGTGACCTGGCAGATGCCCTTAATAAATATACTGCTGGAGCATTTGAAGGCTACTCGCCCGAAGACGTGGAGGGCTTGATAAAAGACCGCCTTGGTGAAGCGAAGAAATACCTTGATATCACACTTGAGGAACTGGAAGACCTCTGCGGCGGTGTTCCCGCTCCGCGAGCTGAGATCGACTTCATCTATTATTTCTGTGGCGAGGACGGCGTCGGCGGCATTGACGACGAGTCATGTTCCCGCAGCCGTGAGAAGCTGTATAAACTTGTAAACCGCCTTATCCGTGCCTATGCCGAAATCAAGGGCGAAATGAACGAAGCAGGCTACACTGCTGCCGAGCAGGCGGACATCGGTAAAAAGGTCACATTCTACACCGCCTTGAAAGAAACCATCGGCAATGCCAGCGGCGACTTTATTGACTTGAAGTCATATGAGGCGGATATGCGCCGACTTATCGATACCTACATTAAAGCCGATGACAGCCGTAAAATAGGAGAGTTTGATGACTTCACTCTTCTTGACTTCGTGCTGGCTCAGGGTGAACGGCTTGGCGGCAAAGGTAAGGAAGCAGCGGCCGAGGCAATCGAGAACAACATCCGCAAAAAGATTGTTGAGAAGATCCTCATAAATCCGAAGTATTATGAAAAGATGTCGGCTATTCTCGACGAACTCATCAAGGCAAGAAGCGAGGGTGCAATCGCATATGAAGAGATGCTCGCCAAGTATATCGAATTGGTAAAGAACGCAGAAACACCTGAAAACAATCCGCGTTACCCTGAAAGTATCCGCCACAGCGGAGCGTTAAGGGCGCTATTCGATAACTGCGGAGAGGACGAGGCTTTAGCTCTTGCCCTCGACAAAGCTGTCCGCGAAAGCAAGCAAGCCGATTTCCGGCATAACGAGTTCAAAGAGCGGCGCATAAAGCAAGCGCTGTACAAGATACTGAAAGACAAGGACGAGGTTGAAAGAGTCTACAACATCGTTGTGGAACAGGGGGAATATTAAGTGCTGCTGAACATTTCGGGCATACCGATAGAGGTGTGCAAAAAAGATATCAAAAATATGCATCTCTACGTTAAGCCTCCCAACGGTAGCGTGATGGTATCCGCCCCCCTCACAATAAGCGACGAGGCGATTGAACGGTTCGTTCGGACTAAGGTAAGCTGGATAAAAAAACAAATCGCTAAGTTCGACAACCAGTCTCGGCAATCTGAGCGGGAGTATGTTTCCGGCGAAACCTTATTTGTCTGGGGTAAGCAGTACTATCTCCAGATAGAATACGGCAACAAAAACTCGATTGTCCTTTCTGGTGACAAAGCTGTGCTGACGGTGCGCAAAGGGAGCACCGCCGATCAGCGTGAAAACCTTGTCCGCGAATGGTACCGGGAGTTGCTAAAAACCGAAATAGCGAGATTGCTTCCCAAATGGGAAAAGATAACAGACTTGAAGGCTACGGGGTGGCAAACGAAGTACATGACCACACGGTGGGGAACCTGTAACCCCAAGACGGGTAAGATATGGATTAACCTTCAGCTTGCCAAGAAAACACCGGAATGTCTTGAATACATCATTCTACACGAGCTCATTCACCTCGTAGAGAAAACCCATAACGAACGGTTCGTTTCACTAATGGATATGTATATGCCGATGTGGAGAGAAGTTAAGGCGACACTCAACGATCAGACACTTGATTACATGGAGTAGAACAATCCGAACGGTTGGAAATATGTGAAAAACCTGCTGAGATGACTTATAATCTTCCTGAAGAAGTCAAAGGCGCATAATTTACCGTAGTAGCGATATTTTTGAGCCATTTCTACAAAGGAATAAGAACGATTATTATTACTATCTGGAGGATTAGCAATGGATGCAGGGAAACGTACAATTAATGAGATTTTTAACGGAAGCCGTATACTTGAGATTCCGTTTTTCCAGCGCGCTTATGTATGGGGCGAGCCCCAGTGGGAACGTCTACTTGAGGATGTTGAGAATGTAAGTAGGACGCAGACACCATACTTTATGGGTTCGATTATACTTAAGCAAAAGTTGACGGATACTTCAAGCACTATCGGCGATATTAGAACGGTCATCGACGGTCAGCAGCGGCTCACTACGTTGAGCATCATGCTTAAGGTATTGTGCCTTAAGAATGATAGCTTGCGGAAGTTCGATAAGCGTTTCCGCCTCGACGATGACCGAACAGTCTTACAACACAACCATAACGACATCGAAGCGTACAATGCGATTATGGAGTTAGAGAATATCCAGCCTACCGACCGCAAAGACAACATCTCCCTTGCTTATCAATACTTCGTCGACAATATTAACCCTTCCAAGGTGGATTTCGATGCGGTTTGCTACCATATGCTGTTCGTCGGCATTGACCTTGCTACGGAAGAAGACGAACAGCAGATTTTTGATACTATCAACTCACTTGGAGTTCGTCTAACTACAGCTGAACTCTTGAAAAATTACTTCTTCGGGCGCAACGACATGACTAAGTATAGAACGTACTGGCTTGATGTCTTTGAGAAAGACGATGAAACAAAGGAATACTGGGATAGAGAAGTCACCACTGGCAGACTGAAAAGGACATTTATCGACCTGTTCTTTTTCTCATTCCTCCAAATAAAAATACAAGACTCGGAGTTGAAAGTTAGTGCCGACGACAAGTTGACATTTTCGAAAGTGGAAAAGCTTTTCGATTCCTACAAGCGTTTCATCAAGGATTACTTCGGAGGCGATAAGCAATCTATCCTTGAGGAAATACGCCAGTATGCTGATTATTTCAAAAAGGCAATTAACGCAAACATCATTGATGACGAGTTGCCTTCTGTGGCTGGGATTGAACGCCTCAACGCGATAATATTCGCTTTGGACACCGCCACACTGATTCCTTATCTCCTATTTGTTGAGCGCAATGTACGGGATATTTCGGTACGGAACGACCTGTATGATTATCTGGAATCGTATATAATGCGACGCATTGTGACCCGCGCAACTACCAAGAATTACAATCAGCTTTTCTCCGACCGTTTAATACTTAATCGAGTCTTGTCAAAGGATCAGTTTATCAGTTACCTAGACAATCAGGATGATAAGATAAATCGTATGCCTACGGACAGGGATGTAACGACGGCATTCAACGATGCGCTACTGACGAATAAGCAGGCCATAGGTGTTCTATACCTGATTGAATCCAAAATCCGTGACCGTCGCAGACACTCCACACAGTTGCTGGGCATCAGCAAATATAGCCTTGAGCATATGATGCCGAAGAAGTGGCGAAACCACTGGGCTTTTACCGGGGACGAAGAAGCTGCAGACTTTCGTGACCGAAAACTCCTTACGCTTGGAAATCTTACGATTATCACTCAAGCGTTAAACGCTTCCATCCGTGATGCTGACTGGAAAAAAAAGAAAACCGGGTCAGGTGACAAGGGTGGGCTTCGTAAGTATGCAGAAGGCATCGAAACGCTTTCCGCTTATCTTGATACTGAAGTTTGGGACGAAACCTCCATTCAGGATAGAGCCAAGAATCTTTCTATGCATGCTCTTGAAACTTGGGGGATTTAAATTATGGTGTGTTGTTATCGCATGAACGGCGTACAGCTTTCGCAGACACAGATTGGAAAAATGTTCGGCACCGGGCAGTCCAATATTTTCAAATATGAGTCCTGCATGTCTACCGTTCCCGCCAAGGTTATGCTGCAATACGCGGACTGCTTCGATATATCAAAGGATTACCTATATAGCCGGATAAACGACACCCACAGAAAGTGCTATACTTGCCGGATACCGGAAGTTGAGAAGACCTACTCTGAAATAGACAGTTCACTAAAACCTACTTTGAGCTTGGAACTGCCATGAACGAGAGATTGAAGGAAGCACTCAAAGAAATGATGTGGGAGGAAAGCGAAAAATGCAAGAGAACAATAAGGTTCAGCTTTTTGAAAATCAGAATATCCGTACCGCATGGGACAAGGATAAAGAGGAATGGTATTTCTCCATTGTAGATGTGGTAGGCGTACTGACCGATCAGCCTGACACCCGCCGGGCCGCCAAATATTGGAGTGTCTTGAAAACGCGCCTGAAAAAAGATGGGAGCGAGTTGCCTACAAATTGTAGTCAACTGAAAATGCTCTCCGCAGATGGCAAGCGCTATAAAACCGATGTTGCCAACACCGAGCAGCTTCTTCGTATCATCCAATCTATTCCGTCCCCAAAAGCAGAACCTTTCAAGATTTGGCTTGCACAAGTCGGCAGAAAGCATATAGAAGAAACCATTGATCCCGAACTTGCCATTGACCGTGCATTGGAGACGTATCAGAAAAAGGGTTACAGCGACGAATGGATTCATCAACGGATTCTTTCTATCCGAGTCCGCAATGCTCTGACGGATGAGTGGCAGAAAAGCGGTGTCAGAAAAGGTATTGAATACGCAATCCTGACGGATGAAATGACAAAAGCCTGGTCGGACATGAATACGCGGCAATACAAAAACCTGAAAGGTCTCAAAAAAGAAAATCTACGCGATAATATGTCGGACATGGAACTGATTCTGAATATGCTTGCCGAATCCACCTCAACGGAAATTTCCAAGAATGAGAATCCAAGCTCTTTTGAAGAAAGCCATGCTATTGCGAAGCGCGGTGGTACAGCAGCTAAAGAGGCTCGGCTCGCCGTTGAACAGCAAACTGGGAAGCCGGTGATTACAAGTCAGAACGCCGCACAGCTCAACGCCGTCGTAACGAATTTAATTGAAAACACCGACGATAGCATTGAAGGAAGATTCAGAGATGAAAAAAATGATTGATTATGGTCAAAGCGAATTGGATATAGGAAATCAACGACCATCACTCATATGGAAAGCCGCATTGGCCGGGTTTGCTGCAGCTCTGGTTGTCATCGCATACCGGATTCTCCTCGGCAAATTGGAAACACTGTCTTTTCAACTGTATGGACATGCGAAGAATAATCCCCTCTTGCTTCCTGTTGTATTCATCGTGCTGGGCATCATGGGATATGGTGTCGGAATGCTCGTCGCAAAAAACCGGTCAATCAGCGGCAGCGGCATTCCTCAGGTAAAAGGAACCATTCTCGGCTATTTCAACTATAACTGGTTCAACACGCTTTGGTCTAAATTCGTGGGAGGGGCGCTCGCTATTTTCGTCGGACTGTCAGTTGGACGCGAAGGGCCGTCAATCCAACTCGGCGCCTGTGTCGCCGAGGGTCTTGGCAACAGATTATGTGATACTCGCACTGAACGCAACTATTTGATTGCGGGTGGCGCAAGTGCCGGACTGGCGGCCGCATTCAATGCCCCTCTTGCCGGTGTGGTCTTTGCGGTGGAGGAGCTGTTTACCTACATATCGCCGCTCATCATGCTCGTCACCATGGTATCGGCCATCGTAGCGGGATCCATCGCCAGACTGATCTTCGGCGCCCATCCCGTTCTTGCTTTTCCCATTCAGGACGCTCTTCCCTTGAGCTCCTATTGGATGATCTGCCTGCTCGGCATCATCTTGGGAGGTGCTGGTTCATTGTATAATCTCGTCCTGCTGAAAACACAGAAGCTGTATAAAAAAGTATCCAACACGCGATTTCGGGTGATGATTCCATTTTTCCTTGCGGGCTTTTTAAGCCTCGTATTCCCCGCTGTTTTAGGAGGAGGTCATGCGGCGATGGAGTACTTGAACCTGTCAAGCGGTCTGGGGTTTCTCACTGTGCTTTTTCTTGTCAAATTCATCTTTTCAATGATAAGTTTCGGATCCGGAGCCCCGGGCGGCATCTTCTTTCCCTTGCTGATCCTCGGTGCAATCATCGGAGCGCTCTTCGGAACATTCTCCATCCTGTATCTGGGGCTTAACCCGGCATATATGAACAATTTCATCATTTTGGCCATGACGGGATTCTTTTCAGCGATCGTGCGCGCGCCGCTTACCGGTATCGTCCTCCTGTTGGAAATGACCGGATCGTTTACAAGCATGCTTCCTCTTGCGTTGGTCGCCATCATCGCCTCCACAACCGCGGATCTTTTAAAAAGCCCACCTGTGTATGAAGCGCTTCTTGAAAACCAGCAGAAGGAAGCCGGCTCCGCCGGCCTTCCCGACGAAGGACGGGCAACCACCGTTGAAATGGTTGTGCATCATGGCTCGCTTGCATCAGATAAACGTATAAGAGATCTTGATTTTCCGGACAATTGCCTCCTGATCGGAATCCATAGGGATGGCAAAGACATCATTCCACGCGGAAATACCCTGATCCGAGCCAACGATCACGTTACTGTTCTGACACACCTTCATGAGGAAGCCAGCTGCCGCGAAGCACTTGCCAAGTTGTTCTCAACAAATGAATAGATCCGCTTCGGTCGTACAAGCAGAGCAAATCCGAACCCTCACCGGGTTCGGATTTTGTGTTTTCAGTCTCAGCAAAATAGTATTTATACTGCAGCTTTGAGCTTTGCTTCCCCTTTGGTCCACACGCTTTTCTTCTCCCTTACCTCCCCGGGTTTGAAGTAGGCGCCGAGGGCGTTCACCACAAGAACCATCGCTGTGGAGACGAAGATCATGATCAGACCGAGAGCGCTGAGCTTGCCCCATTGGCCATCCTCGCTGAAGCGAAGGATTTGAACCGCCAACGTCTCGGTTCCCGGGCGGGAAAGAACAACCGAGATGGAAAGTTCCCGGAAAAACATCGTAGCTAGGAGAATCCATGCAGAAACCATTCCCGGAACAAGGAGCGGGAGAACGATGCGGCGCAATGTCGTCGCGAAGGAAGCCCCGCATACCAGCGAGGATTCTTCCAGACTGCCATGGATCTGAATAAAGGCACTGGTCATCGGTCGGATTCCATACGGCAGGTAGGTTGCGATATATCCGAAGAAGAGCGCCCAAATCGTGCCATAAAGCGGAGTTCGCACGAAATACCACATGAAACCGATACCGATGACGATTCCCGGGAACGAGAAGGAGAGGAAACTGATCGACTCCAGGAACCCGGCCGCCTTCGTCTTCGCTTTTACGATCACATACGCCACGAGCACGGACAGGAAGGAACCGACGGTAGCTCCCACCACACCCAGGAAGAGGCTGTTCTTCAGCGATCTTACCGAGATCGGATCCTTGATGACGATTCGCCAGTTGTCCCAACTCATCGCTTTAAACGCCTTTATTCCAGGCTCCATGACGTATGGGATGAGCGAGGTGTAGAACAGAACAAGGACAGGCAGCAGAATCAACAGGGCGCTGATGAACAGAACAATGATGAAAAGCGGAATTCTTCCCTTTCTCAGTTCCACCACGGTGGGCTTGAAGCCGCGACTGCTGACGGTAACAAACTTGTCGCTTGCTCTGGTGTAGTAGCGATAGACGTAGATCAAGCTTATGCTGATCACAAGGATGCTCATTCCGATCGCCGCGGCCTTTCCATAATCAGCGATCAAGCTCATCGAGACAACCCGATAGATAAACGTTGAAAGCACGTAGATTCGACCGGGCATTCCCAGGACGGAAGGAACGGCGAACGATGCCAACGCCCGAACGATACAGAGAATGAAAGACGCCATGATCGCCGGGCGAAGAACCGGCAGAGTGATCCTGAAGAAGGTTTTAAGCGGGCCGGCTTTAAAAACTCGAGATGACTCCTCAAGCGTCGCATCAAACGATCCCATAGCCGGTGAAATGATCAAATAGGCGACAGGCAGGTCTAAAAGTCCCTCGACGACGATCATTCCCGGGATGGTGTAGATATTGAACGGAGCCTTTGAAAGTGTGAAGAGTCTCATCAGCAACATATTGAGGATTCCGTTCGTGGGATTGAGCAACAACGCCCAGCTGACTCCGAACAACACGTGTGGGATCATCATCGGCATCACCGACACGACTTTAAAGAGAAACTTGAAAGGAATATCGGTACGGTTGTTCAAATACGCCAGAAAGATAGCCAGCACGGTGGCGAACAGCGCCGAGCCCAACACGAACGCCGCGGTGTTCCCTAGAATGTCGATGAGCATCGGGTCAGTGTAAACGGCCACATATTTCTTGAGGGTAAAGTTTCCAAATGAATGCAGGCTATTTGAGAAACTTCCAATGATCAGCATGATTACCGGGGCTACGGTGAGCAAGCTGACAATAACGATGAGGGAATAGGTAAGACGAGCGTTTCTCTTTTCCATACCACCCCTCCTATCGTGAAACGAGAAGACAATGATCCGGTTTCATACTCAGCGTCAATTCATCTCCCACAACGAGGGTGGTTTCTGGATCCAGCTTCACAAGCACGGTTTCTTCTCCGATTTGGACATCAGCTTCATAGACTTCGCCGACGAACGTGATATGCTGGATGATTCCTTTTACCCGGTTGGTGTGTTCATCGCTCGGTTTCTCCGTGTTGATGAACTCCGGTCTCAAGCAAAGGACCAGCTCATCATCCTTTTCAAAGGTCCGCTTGTGACAGGCGATTTCACCGATCGGAGTGTCCACGATCGTATGCTGTTTTTCTTGACGAAGGAGTTTTGCCGGAATCAGGTTCGACCGACCGATAAAGTCGGCGACAAACTGGTGATCCGCGTCAAAGTAGATCTTCCTCGGCGTGCCAAGCTCAATGATTTTTCCTTTGTTCATCACCCCGATCATATCGGAGAGGGCAAGAGCTTCGACGCGGTCATGGGTAACATAGACAGCGGTAATCTCAAGCTCGGTCAGAAACTGTCTAAGCTCTTTGCGGGTCTCTTCCCGCAGCTTTGCATCAAGGTTTGACAGCGGTTCATCAAAAAGAATCACCTTTGGTTCGGCAACAAGGGCTCGGGCGAGCGCAACGCGCTGTTGCTGCCCGCCTGAGAGCCGGGTGGAGGGGCGATTTTCAAACCCCTCCAATTGAACGAACTTGAGGGTTTTAGCAACACGGACGGCAATTTCTTCTTTTGGAAGCTTCATGTTTTGAAGTGGATAGGCGACATTGTTGAAGACGTTCATATGCGGCCAAATCGCATAGGTCTGGAAGACCATGCCCAACTGGCGCTTCTCAGGGGGTACATAGATTTCTTTTTCTTTCGACCAGACAATCGTTTCCCCGATTTGAATCTCCCCTTCATCGGGAGTTTCCAATCCAACGATGCACCGAAGCAAGGTGGTTTTCCCACACCCGCTTGGGCCAAGAAGTGTAAAGATCTTATTCGCTTCGATGGTGAGGTCTACATCATCGAGCGCTTTGATCACCTTGCCTTCGCTTTGATAGTACTTCTTCAGTCCCCTAACGTTAATTTCCATATCGTGTTTCCACCCTCAATGTTTTCTTACTTCAATGCGAAGATCTTACCGAACTCGTTGCCCCATTTTTGGATTTCCTCATCCGTAAGCTCGCGAATCGGAATCACTTCCGTTTCGGCGATGCCGGGAATCGGTGGATATACTCCAGGGGCGAGCACATATTCACCTACGTCGGTCGCAAGCTGGCTTGCCGCACTCGCGCCCAGCCAGAACTCCAGGAACGCTTCGGCATCCTTTTTATGGGGAGCATTTTTGGTTATCGCTATGGCGCGGGGCGACCCCAGCATCGGAGAGATTTTCGCATAGTCGAGCGGCGCCGGAGCCTGAGTTACAATGTATTTGGGCATGGAGACACCGATCTTCTTCTCTCCACTGGCCAGAGGGGCGCCAGTCGGGCTGAACGAGGCGACAAGCATCGGTTCGTTTTTGGCCAACCCTTCCAGGAAGCGATACCACTCCGCATCACTCTTGAACACATGCTCTCTCAGTCCGACGAGCCAGCCGATCGTAGTGGCATGGGTTGCCGGATCGGGCATCACGATGTGACCTTTCCACTTGGGATCGGTCAAATCCATGTAGCTCTTGGGAGCTTCGGCGGCGGAAACCAGATCCTTGTTGTAGATGAGCCCAACATATTCGATTCCAAAAAGGTAGGTTCCATCTCTTTTCGCCCAATCAGGGTATCCTTCCGCCGCTTTTGCCTTATAGTTTGAAAGCACGTCGTATTCACGCAAAATCTCAAGAATCGAAAGCGGACCCTGGACAACATCCGCTACCAGCTTGTTTGCTTCGACTTCGGTCAAGATTGTCGAAACATAGCGGGCGGTTGAAAGACGGGTATACTCCACTTCCACTCCGCTTTCTCCCTTGTAGCGCTCAAGAATCGGCTCGATTGCCGTGATATTCGCATACATCGAAACTTTCGAAGGACCGGTCTGTTCGGGTTTGTCCGCTTGTCCCGCGCCGAACAACATGGTTGTGGTCACGAGAAGCACAGAAAGAATCAATAACGTTTTTCTCATATTCATATAACCTCCATTTGTTATGTAGAAAAAGCGTACCATGCCCCCATTTGGAGGTCAAATAAAAAGATAAGCCAACGAATATCCACCATATTCGGCAAGATGTATTGTTATATGAGGTTTCAGTTTTTTCAAAGCACAATCATCTTTTTTCATCTATCCCGAAGGATACCGATTCCGGATTGAGCTATTTTTCAATGTATTTTTTCATCGTCACGGTGTACACTGAAAACAGTGGTTTTTAAAAATTTCTATACACATGGGAGGAGCTTCAATGAAAAAGTTCAGGATTGAACACGATTCTCTTGGAGAAAAACAGGTACCCGTAGATGCCTATTATGGAGTACAAACCGTCAGGGCGATGGAGAACTTCGTCATCTCAAACACTACGATCTCTGCTTTCCCCGAATATATAAAGGCCTTGGGTTATATCAAGAAAGCGTGCGCCTTGGCAAATATGGAGTTCAAAATTCTAGATAAGCAGGTCGGCGAGGTGATCATCAAGGCCAGTGAAGAGATGATCGCCGGGAAGATGAATGATCAATTCCCGATCGATGCGATTCAAGGAGGAGCGGGAACCTCGGTGAACATGAACGCGAACGAAGTAATCGCCAACCGCGCCCTCGAACTCCTCGGCAAAGAACGAGGCGTGTATGATGCCGTACACCCGAACAACCATGTCAATCTCTCGCAATCTACCAACGACGTATGTCCTTCGGGAATTCGCATCGCGATCCACCACATGCTCGACGACTTGCTCGTGGCTTTGAAAGGGCTGCAAAAAGCCCTTGCCGATAAAGGCGTTGAATTCAGCGACGTGGTGAAGATGGGTCGAACGCAGCTGCAGGACGCGGTTCCGATGACCCTCGGGATGGAGTTCGCCTCTTGGGCGGTATCAGTTGAAGAGGATATCGTCCGGTTGAAAGAGGTTCAGACTCTTCTTACGGAAATCAACATGGGAGGAACTGCAATCGGCACCGGCATCAACGCCCCGAAAGGCTACGCCAAGGTGGTCACCGCACACCTCGCGAAATTGACGAAACTTCCCCTGTATCCGGCGAAAGACCTTGTGCAGGCGACCCAAGATTCCGGAGCCTTTGTGGAGGTGAGCGGATTCCTCAGACGAATCGCGGTTAAAGTTTCCAAGATTTGCAATGACCTTCGCCTTCTCTCTTCCGGACCGCGGACGGGAATCAGTGAAATCACCCTTCCTCCGATGCAGCCGGGATCTTCGATCATGCCGGGCAAAGTGAATCCGGTCATCCCCGAAGTGATGAACCAAGTCGCTTTCGATGTGATCGGCAATGACGTCGCCGTCGCCATCGCGGCTGAAGCCGGTCAGCTAGAACTGAACGTGATGGAGCCCTTGATCGCCTACAAGATCTTCACCTCGATCGAACGCCTTACCCGTGGCCTTGCCACGCTCACTGAAAAGTGCATCGTGGGAATCATCGCAAACCGCGACCGTTCTCGCTCTTTGGTTGAAAACTCCATCGGCATCATCACCGCCCTGGTGCCTCGCCTCGGCTATGAGCTTTGCGCGCAAATCGCCAAGAAGGCCCAAAAGACCGGCGGATCGGTGTATGAGATCGTGCTGGAAGAAGGCCATCTCAGCAAGGAGGAGCTGGATCAGCTCCTCTCCCCGGATACGATGCTGTAAAACGGACCGATTGAATCCCGGTGGATGAGCCCATCGGGATTCAATTGTTTGAACCTTGACGTGTTCTTTGTTTTCCCTGAGCGGAGCCCGGAACAAAAGAAAAGAACGATCGATGTATTGGAAAGGGTAGATGACGCCCTTGCCCGAACTTGGCGTGTTTTCGATGAAGACACCGACGAACTTCTCGAAACGTACGGTTCAAGCACTGAAGTCGTCAAAGATGCTTGGAAGGTAAGTACATAGACAATGGCATCTAAAAAATCTCTTTCCGCAATAACCAAGAACGTTAAACAAATAATGAAACATCTCCCCTATCATGGGGCCGGCATCTTGATATGGCGAAAAAACATTCACGGGAAGACAGAGGTTCTTCTTGGATTGAGAAAATACAATCCACAACGGGGAAAGTGGTCGATCCCCGGTGGTGGATGGGATGAAAAGAAGGACGGGGTTGAAGCAGGAACAACACCCAACTATCGAGCGACCGCTATTCGAGAAACGCAGGAAGAGATACGACTATCAATTGACAATGTTGATGATCTCACTCATCTATGGCAAATACATATACCTGCCTACTATTTCAGAGTCTTCGCATACAACATGACTAAGAAGAAAGATATTGTTTGTCATGCAGAGTTTTCACAGCTGAGGTGGTTTCCCGTCGATTCATTGCCAGACAATGTTGCTTGTTTTGTGCGGTCCCAAGTTTCTTCTCTGATGAAAAGCATTGATTAGATAGCGATAGAGCTCGATGAGTCAATGCTACGGATTTTTCATATCACTTCGTGACAGTTCGTAATCAACCGTAAGATGGACAAGCTCCTTCTTCGAAAGCATATTTGAGCTTCGCAGGCGATTGACGATGATCGAAGGGTGAAGCTTTTCTTCATTTGCGAAGGCGAGAATCGCTTCTTCGTCAAACCGTTTGAGAGCGAGGAAGCTCTTGTAGCGATCGGAAGGAAGCAGCTTCTCAAGGCCAAGACGCTTGGCTTGGGTTTCAGCGTCTTTTGAGTACACCATGCGCGGTCCGACATGTCGGAGAAGGATATGAGCCAGCTCTTTGAAAAGAGAGATCCAGAATGTTTCCGAATTCTTGCCGTCGGAAGTGAAAGCGATCGTTGCCCGCCCCTCGGCAAAGAACGTGATCGCTTCGAGGTGCAGTTTCTTCATAGCAGGAAGCACCACGAAAGCCACCCCGCAGTACGCCAGAATCGCCTGAAGCTTGGGGAGAAACTCTTTTGGGGGAAGAAGGGATAACGAACGGATCTTTATCAGATTTCGTTCCAGCTTTCGATGGTCCAGCGGTCGGGCGCTCATTTTACGGGCGCAGAACTTCGCTTGTTGAGTCCAGGCAAGAAGCGTATAGTCCATTTCACGGTTGATGTGCGCTCCCAAAGCGGTATATGGAGCCATCGCTTCGCTTTCAATGATTTGAAGGGTGGATACCTCGAAATATTGCCGGGCAAGCTCCACTTGCTTTGCCGGATTCTCATCAAGAGCGATCCAGCCAAGTTCATGCAACTCCTCAAGGGGGACTCGGGAAAGAATGCGCTTATCCAAAGCGACCTGGTCTTTCATCGTTTCTCTGAGCAAGCCGGCCCGATACATCGCTTCCAGGTTTGACCAGAAAAGAACATCCTTTCCGATTACCGAAATCATCCTCAAAATCACGTCGGTGGTGAGCAGCACTTCTCCACTGATCAATTTACTGACGTGTTTCTCCGAAAGATCCATTCGAGTCGCAAACTCTTTTTGGGTCATTCCCCGATCTTCGATGAGGTCACGAATCGTCTTGCCCGGCGGAGATGCCGGTCCTTGACTGTTCCATAAAAATGCCATCGTGTCTCTCCTTCACTGTCGGGTTCTATCAAACCTGTATGATAGACACGAACGCCCTCGCTACGTGAAGCAAAGGTATGTTGCTTCTATTGTCTCTTGATTATCGAGACAATACTTCCCTGCAACGGTGAAGTTCTCTTCAAACTCATGGGCATGACGAATTGACTCTGATTTCATACGAACCCCTCCGTATCTTGATTTAAGATACCTGCACGTATGAGAAGAAGCTAGAGTTGAAACCCCCGTTTTCTAAAGATTGGCAGCGTTCCGCCGAGCTTGATGGTCATCGCCGAAAGGAGGAGCGACCATCGGTATGTACACCTGTTCAGCAAGAAATGAGAAAGCATAGTTGCCTCATTCCTAAAAGATGTCTACAGTGGATATTATGGCTACCCAAACGCGGTTGATGACCACAGGATCGATTAAAAAACATCTTATATGCTTCGCTTTTCCCATCTTCCTCGGTGGACTTCTTCAGCAGCTCTATCAGACGACCGATTCCGTGGTAGTCGGAAACTTCGTCTCCACTCAAGCGCTCGCTGCAATCAGCTCGGTCGGATCGCTGACGATGTTGATCATCGGACTCTTTCAAGGGCTCTCTGTCGGCGCCGGCGTCGTCATTTCCACCGCGTTCGGTGAAGGCAACTATGATTCCGTAACAAAAGCCGTTCATACCACCGTCGCCCTCGGCATCATCAATTCGATCTTGCTGACGATCATCGGCTATACATTCACTCCGACGATCCTCATGTGGATGAAGACTCCGCCCGAAGTCTTTTCCGATGCTCAAGCATACATTCAGATCTTCTTTTTGGGTATTTCATCGCTCATCATGTACAATACCGCAAGCGGAATCCTTCAAGCGGTCGGAGATTCAAAAAACCCCCTGTATTTTCTGATCATCTCGGCCTTGTTGAATATTGTTTTGGATCTGGTCTTCGTCCTCGGCTTCGGGATGGGAATCGAAGGAACCGCCTACGCCACAATCATTGCCCAAAGCATCAGTGCGATCCTTTCCTTCCGGCTCCTCTTTCGAACGAAAGACGTCATCCGGGTCCGAATCAAAGACGTTAGGATCTATCGGGGATATTTTGGGAAAACCGTCAGGCTCGGAATCCCGTCGGGGATTCAAAACTCCGTCACAAGTTTCGCAAACGTGATCGTCCAATCATCGATCAACCTGTTCGGCCCGGCGGCGATGGCCGCCCACGGATCCTACAACCGGATTCAAGGTTTTGCGTTCATCCCCATCACCGCCTTCGCTCTCGCCATAACGACGTTCACCGGTCAAAACCTCGGAGCGAGGCAAAGAGATCGAGTCAGAGAAGGCGCCCGCTTCGGCATCATCTTCGCGATGGCTCTCGCCCAATTGGTGGGACTCTCGCTGATGTTGTTCGGCGGCCAAGTGATGACTATCTTCACCCGAGACAGCGAGATCATCCGCCTCGGCGTTCAAAAAGGGTCGATCGCCGGATGGTTCTTCTGGGCTTTGGCTCTCAGTCATACGATGACGGGAGTCTTGCGCGGAGCGGGCAAGTCCATCGTTCCGATGACCGTCATGCTCTCCATCTGGTGCGTTCTTAGAATCATTTTCATCAAAGTGGGTCTTGCCCTCTTCTTTGATATCCGCGTCGTTTTCTGGGCGCACCCGGTCACCTGGACTATCAGCTCGACGATCTTCATCATTTACTACTTTACCGCCGATTGGATGGAACGGGGCGATGATTAACCTGTTCAACGAGGAACCTGCCCGCCTCCATGCCCGGTATCTCGTCCACCTCATCACCAAAACCGGCTTTCTTGATTTCGACTCGAACAAAGCGCTTCCGGTGAAGGAGCTCTTCAAGGAGTACAACGGCGTGATGATTGGAGTTCTCCTTGGAACCGACAAAGACGGGAACGAAGTGCTGCTGAAGGGAATCAGCGGACAACAGCGGAATCTTGCCCGCTATGTTCCGCACATCATCACCGATCCGGATTTTCAAACCTACCTCGATACGTACGACGCGATTATAAAAGATCCGCAAAACACCCCCTTTGAACAAAGCGAATACTCCGCTCAAGCGTTGAAGCACTACTACGGTCTCTACCGATTTCCGACAATTGGAGGCGGCATGGTCACCCTCTCCGAATGTTTTGGCGATCGGCCCATTCCGACCGGCAGCGGTGATTGCGCCGCGATCAAGCTCCTTGCCTATGCGTTCAGCCATCATATCGTCCCTAATTCGATGACCGAGTTCTTCTACGGCAGCGGTACGCGCTCTCACTTGGACTTTTACCAGCCTTGTGAAGAGCGCTGCTCCCCGATTCTCAGAAAGATGCTCGGGCTCGATCCCGTGTATCGGGATGAGCATCTTCTCATCGTCAACAAACCTCCCCACCTCCGATCGATTCCGGGAACCGTCGAGAGCGATTCGATTGAAAGCAGAGTGCGGACTCTCATTCCATCGGCGCCTGTTCAATGCGCGACCCATCGTCTGGACATGGATACTTCAGGTCTTATCGTCGTAGCGCTCACCGGGAAAGCGCTCAGCGGCATGCATGGTCTCTTTCGAACCCAACGGGTAAGGCGGACCTATGAGGCGCTGCTTGAAGGAATCCTCAAGGAAGAGGAAACCGAAATCACCCTTCCGCTCCGAGCCGATATCACCAATCGCCCCTATCAGGTCGTCGACCGCGAGGGCGGCAAGGAGGCGAAAACGCATGTGAAGCGGATTCGGGTGGAAGAGCATCCTTCCGGTTACCTCAGCAGAGTCGAATTCACACCGTATACCGGACGGACCCACCAGCTTCGAATCCACAGCAAAGAAGGCCTTGGACTGCCGATTCTTGGTGATCGCCTCTATGGCTCGGGGATGAAGGGCCGCCTGTATCTTCATGCCAAGAGCCTGGCATTTATCCACCCGATCACCAAGGAAGAACTCCACATCCATGCACCCGTCCCCTTTTAGGATTGCCATTGGTGGGGTATAGTTCTCCTATGAAACGAAAAAACAACGCGATTTACATTGACTTGGAAAACATCCCGGCAGCTCTCGATCTGAAGAGCCTGCTTGACGATCTGTCCTTACGGCACAACGTGGACAGTGACGAGGAGAACGTCTTCGTCATCAAGATGGCGGCGGGAAACTCCACCGCGATCCGGAAGATGAAAAAGCAGCTCACCGAGTATAATTTTGAAATCCGCGACACCCCCTCGATCACATCAAAGTACAAGAATAGGGCGGATCTGATCATCTCTTTGGCCGCTCTTGAAACGATCATCATCAATATGCCGGTGATCGACCGCTACGTGTTCATCACCAGTGACAGCGATTTCACCGTCATCATGGAGATGCTCCGCAAGTATGGCAAGGAGGTGTTTCTCGTCACCAAGGAGGCGGTCAGCGACAAGCCGGTATTCTCCAACAGCTGCGACGAGATCCTCATCTTGGAGTCCTATACGACCAAGGCGAAGGGTGCCAAGAAGGAAATGAAGATCGCCGTCGAACCGACGCCGCAGGAGAAGATGAATGAACATGTCAAAGAGTTGGCTAAGAAGGTGATCGACTCCTTTGACCCCGACAGTTGGCAACTTACCAGTTTTGTGGGAACCAAGTTCCACCAGATGGACAAGAGCCGGATGATTGAACGCTCGAAATACAAATCGTTGGGAGCCCTTCTCGCTCAATTGGAGAAAGAAAAATACATCACTAAACGAATCAATGAAAAAGGTCAGCCTGAATTGAGAAAGGCAACCGGAGAACCAAGGAGCCAGTTATGAAACGAACCCTTCTCATCGTAGGTATCCTTCTGTTAGGAACCGCTCTGCTAGTCGCCGAACCCACATTAAGCGGAACCAGCGGTTATATCACCGCCCCCAGCGCTGAAGTGGAAGAAAGCGGATCCAAGCTTGCTATCGCCACCGGATATTCGATGCTCTATGGCGACAAAGGTCTTGCCCACCTCCCCTTCATCTATCTTTCCTTTCCTGTGGATATCGAGGTGGCGTTCGCCGTTGATGCCAAAACCGAGGTCGATTTGCTTCTCTCGGCAAAATGGCGCTTTGTCGAAACGAAAGGTACGTCATTCGCCGTAGGAACAAGCCTCCAACTGCTTGAAGTGGGCGACACCAATACCTTCGGTATTCAGGGATATCTTGCTTCCACCTTCCACCACACGTTGATGGATTCGCCGACCAAGTCGTCAATAATGATCGGATACTCCTGGAAGCAGGGAACTCAGGCTCTTTCAAATATCGACTTTGCGGTCGGTCTTGAAACGATGCTCTTCCCCAACAAGCTGAAGAACCATTTGGCCCTTCTCCTCGACTTCGGGAATATCTCTTATAGTCTCAGCCCCTCGGGCGGAAACGCCCAGAACCGGGGATTGGTCAGCGTCGGTCTCCGTGTTCCCGCCTTCAAGCTCTTCCCCTCGACGACGATGTCCTTCGATCTGCGTGCCCTCGACCTCTTCGATCACGCCGGTCGAGCGGTGAGTCTCAGCACTGCGCTGACGTTCCGCCCATAGTCATTCGATCTCGACCACTTTGATCATATTGGTTTTACCGCTGGAGCCCACCGGGACTCCGGCGGTGATGACCACGGTATCACCGGCCTTCACGAGGCCGTTTTTCTTCAAATACTCCGGGGCGAAAAGAAGCAATTCATCGACGCTTTCCAATTCATCAATAAGGATCGGGGTCACCCCCCAGCTCAGACAGAGGTATTGAACGACCGATTTGTTCGGGCTGAACGCCAGAATCGGTACCGAAGGACGGAACTTGGCGATCAGGCGAGCGGTCGAGCCGGAGTGGGTGAAACACGTGATGTAGGATGCTTTCACATTGATCGCCAAATTGCGGGTGGCCAAACCCACCGCTTCGGTTACGGTCTGCTTGCGCAACATATCCATGCTGGAAATCTGGTTCATCACCTCTCGTTTGAATGCATCGCTTTTTTCAATCATCGAAGTGATATTGGCCATCGTCCGGACCGCTTGAAGCGGGTACTCCCCTACTGCGGTTTCACCGCTGAGCATTACCGCGCTGCTTCCATCCAGAACGGCATTTGCCACGTCGTTGGTCTCGGCACGAGTCGGCCGGGGACGATAAATCATCGATTCCAACATCTGGGTAGCGGTGATTACCGGGAGATTTCGATTGATGCCCATCTGAATAATCGATTTTTGAATCAAAGGAACCTCTTCGGCGGGGACCTCCACGCCCAAGTCGCCCCGAGCAATCATGATCGCACTGCTTTCGTCGATGATTCGGTGGATATTGTCGACCGCTTCCGGTTTCTCGATCTTGCTGATGATGGGAATCGCATACCCGAACGTCTCCGCCATGTATTCCTTCAACAACGCCACATCCCCACCGCTTCGGACAAAGGAGAGAGCGACATAGTCAATCTTGTTCTTGAAGCCAAAAACCAGATCGGCTTTGTCCTTTTCCGTGAAGGAAGACAGATGAATAAGCGGCACCCCCGGAAGGTTCACTCCCTTACGAGGCAGAATCGTTCCTTCTTCCACCATCCGGCACACGATACCGGTTCCATCGATTCTTTCAACCACGAGAGAGACCAGGCCATCATTGATGAGAACCCGATTTCCCACTTTGATTTCCTCGTGAAGGTGGGGATAATCGATTGAAACTCGATTGCGGGTTCCGATGCACGGTTCGGTGGTCAACACCAATTCTTCATCAGTTTCCAGCGTATAGGAAGGCTCGGCCAACGTTCCCAAACGGATCTTCGGACCCTGCAGGTCCATGAAGATCGCGATTTCAATCCCCAATTCGGCGGAAGCTTTTCGAGCCATGTCGTACCTTCTTTGCTGATCTTCATGGGCACCGTGACTGAAATTCAATCGGATGACTCGACATCCCGCTTGAAGAATCGCCTTGATGGTTCGATACTCATCACTGCTTGGCCCCAGGGTGGCTACGATCTTGGTATAATTCATAGGCTCATCATCTGTGATTAGGTATAATTTGTAAAGCGGAGGCTTAAATACAGTTTGATATCGAAATCAATGAAGAATGATGATTTCTTCCCTGATTTCCATGGGGTGATATTCAAATCACCCTGACGGGTGATATAAATACTGCCCGGAGGCGATTGTTAGATTTGCTCTAAAGAGCGAGTCTATGGTCATGGAAAAACGACGCACCTTCGATTGGATCATTATTTCATTTTCATTTGTTCTGACAGTCCTGGGCCTTCTCGGCATAGGCTGGCTTCATGTCGACAGTTCTACCGACGCCTTCATCCCGACAAATGCGGATGTCGTGCAGATCAATGATCGAATTAAAGAACGCTTTGGCTCGTTGGATCCTGTGGTCGTGAGCATCTACGCAGAGGATACGATCCTTCAACCGAAGTACATGGAGATCCTGAAGACGATCTCCAGCGACATTGAGAAATTGGACGGAGTCTCCACCGCCAACTCAATCGCGAATGTACAACACCTGGAACCATCGTTCGATGGGGTTGAAGCGGTATATCTGTACGACGGTGACATTGAGGCGTTGAAGAATCGGATCGCCGAGTGGCCCTCCTTTTATGAAGGGACATTTCTCTCGGCCGACCATACTGTTGCTTCCGTCCTCATCCAAACCACCCTGGACTACGATTCAAAACAGCTTCTCCATGATCTACGGGAAGTCGTTGCTCCTTACCAAGGGGTTGTCGAAACCTCGATTTTAGGTCTCCCCGCAGTCACTGAGGCGATTAGTGAGAGTTTACTCAGTGACTTGGGGATTTTAGCCCCGATCGTGGCAATCCTCATCATCCTTATTCTGTACTACTTCCTTCGCTCCTTCAAAGCGACATTGCTTTCGCTTGTTCCCCTCATCTTCTCCTCCTCTCTAGCGCTCGGAATCATGGCGATCGCCAATATCACCTTCACGATGGCGACGATGCTCGTTCCCGTATTGCTGCTCATCGTAGGCAGTGCCTATACGATCCACATCTTCAGCCATTTCTTCCAAAACCAGGATTCCGGGACAATCGAAGAGGTGCTCCGAAGCGTTGTGAAGCGAAATACCAACCCGATCATCGCCGCCGCGGCTACGACCGCCTTCGGCTTCCTGGCCCAGCTCTCATCTCCCCTGGGACCTTTCAGGATCTTCGGACTTCTCAGCTTCATCGGCGTCGTCATCTGCGCCTTCAGCTCCCTTGTCCTTCTGCCCGCTCTTATCCGAGTCGTCTATAAGAAACCGAACGGAAAAGAGCGGATGAAACAACAAGGCAAAGACTCGCGGTTGATGACTGCGGCAATAGTCGTGGCAAACCGTCACGGCAAAGTGCTGCTTTGGGTCTCCATGATCATCCTGGTGATCTTTCTTCCGCTATCCTATTATTTTGTGGAGAGCGGTACCAATATGCTCGATTTCTTCCGCCCTTCTTCATCATTGGTCAAAGACTCCAATCGTTTCAACGAACGGATGCAGGGAAGCTTCTCGATGACCGTGATGATCGAACCGAATGACGGAGTCTCGATCCTCGATCCTTCCACCCTCAAAACGATTGAAGGGGCGATCCGGACCCTTGAAGCTGAACCGGTGATAGGAGGAGTGCAATCAATCATTCCGTTCGTCAAGCGCATGAACCAGCTTCTCGGACCCGGTGAGGATGAAATCGTCCACACCGTCGATGAAGAAGAAGTGATTTTCGATTTCTTCGCTTTTGATGAGGATTACTTCTTAGGTTTCGAGGATGAGCCGTTCGAAGCGGAAGAGGTGGTCGCAAGTGCCGGTGGTCAGGGCGAGTATGAGATTCCCAGCGATCCGGCGCGCTATGGTCTCGCTGACGAATCAGAGCTGGCGAACCTCATCGCTCAATACCTGCTCCTCTACTCGGGCAACCTCGATACGCTCATCAATGACCCCTTGGAGCCCGATGCCACTGCATTGACGCTCGTACTGAAGAGTTCGGACACCAACCAGCTTCGAACCGTCACCAATCTCATTTCCACCCTTTTCCCGGAGGATTGGAAAGTCGAAGTCGGCGGCGGTGAAGCGGTAGCCCTCGCTCTCGCGGATCTGGTTACCCGAAGTCAGATCGTCAGTCTGTTCAGCTCCTTGATCGCTGTGTGGTTCCTGGTATGGTTCACCCTAAAATCTCCGAAGCTCGCCACGTTTTCCTTGATTCCCTGTCTCTTCGCCCTCTTGGCGGTCTTCGTTTCGATGCTTGTCTTCTCGATCAAACTGGATATTGTCACCAGCCTGCTCGCAGCGCTGTGCATCGGAATCGGGGTCGACTATGCGATTCACCTCCTCAGCGCAATCGTTCGTGAGGATATGTCCATGGAGCGGATTATGCAAACGACCGGCAAGGCGATTCTCGCCAATGCGGCATCCGTAGCCCTCGGCTTCATCGGTTTGTTGTTCAGCCGCTTCATGCCGATCGCAAATTTAGGAGTTCTATTCTGCATCGCAATGGCAACAGCAGCAGCCAGCGCGCTGCTGTTGCTACCTGCGATAGCTGTCCATTATCCCAAGCTCATTTTCAAAAGGAGGACCAAACCATGAAACG
>JAAYQW010000005.1 GCA_012519115.1 Spirochaetales bacterium | reverse complement strand
CTCTGAACATCTTCAACAAGCTCTTCCGTGACTTCCTTCTTCACTTCTTCCTTCTTCTTACTCATCTACAAGTCCTCGTATCACCGATCACAATAATTTGTACATAAAAAGGTGGAGCCGATTCGGCCCACGCGCTTAACATACTCATCTCCTGCTTGAAGCGTCAAGTAAGAAGAGGTTCTTCCATCGCTTTATACGCACTCTTCAGCGCCCGCTCGAACGAAGAGGCGAAACCCTGCAACCGGAAGTCGAATTCATCGATTTGAGCATGAATTTCGTCAATCCGGGCCTGCCACGTTTTTTGTTCTTCGATCTTGCGGTCGATCAGAAGGGTCGTCTCGCCAAGCTCCAGAAGCGCATTGCGATACCGGGCGAGAATCGATTCCAGTTCAATCAGCTCGCTCCGTCGCCGATCGATTTCGTCAAGGCGAGCCGAGAGCGCCTCGCTGCCTCGTCGCGCTTCATCGATCACCCAGTTAAGTCGCTCTTCAACGCCTTGCATCTCTTCGCGAAACAGGGAACGGGTGGCATCGATCTCCTTGATGAATTGCCCCATCCGGTTTTTCATCACCTCTAGGGAGTGACTGCGTTTATCCTCGGCCCGTAAAAGCAGAATGATGATCAGCGTGATGACGAAGAGCATTAACGACAGTATGATTTCAAACCCCATGGGTACACCCTCCTATATGATCGCTTTGATCTGAGACCACGAAGCGAAAGACCTGCTCGCCTTTTCGCCTACCTTCTTCTTTCCGAAGTACCAGCTGACAAGTCCTGCGTCGGTCGCTCCGACACAGTCCTTATCATAGCTGTCTCCGATATACAAAATCTTCGATCGCTCGGTACCGCTTTTGGATACCAGATACTCAAACGCCTTCCCGCTCGGTTTGAGGTAGCCGCTCTCTTCACTGGTAAACGAGTCATCAATGAGATCGGCGATTCCGAGCGTCATCGGCTTTTCGGCTATGGGAAAATCGGAGAAGAGGATGATGCGAACCCCTTCACGTTTCACCTGCTCAAGGGTATCGCGGAGGTGGGGAAATGGAGTGATCGTTGTAAAGGTCCGTTCCCATGCCTGATAGAACTGGATGTCGATCGACTCTTTGATCATGCCGATATCCTTTTTATACCGCTCGGCGACCAGAGCGGCTTGGCGATCGAGAAACCCCTCTCGCGTTTCATCGCTTGGCGGCTGCTCATCCTGGATTCGACGAATCTCTTTTCGTGCCCAATTGAATGCGATGCCCAAGCGGATATTCGGAAAAAGTGAACGAACCATCCGCATATTGAGCTGGAATCGGCTATAGAGGGTACCATCGATATCCAAGGCAAGCGTGGTGATGCCTGCATTCGCCATGAAGCCCATCACTTCCTGCCCTTTCGCTGCTGCTGTTCCTTGCTTGCCCGCCTTCGGGCTTTTTCAACCGCCGCCTTGTTGCCGATCTTCACTCCTTTGCTTCGAGCGACGGCCTTGCCGCCAGTCCGCTTCGGAGGAACGACCTCCCGTTTTTCTCCACGATCCTGAATCGGTTTAGATCCTCTCAGGTTCAGCGAGGAAGAGCGCCTCCGCTCTTTCAAGTCAATTTCAACGGGAATCTGAGGAAAGCCGAGCTCGTTTCGTATCTTATTGGTCAAATAAGCAAGGTAGGAGGCCGGGAAATCTTTCATCCGATTCACGAAGAGAAGGAAGTTTACCGGATTGGTTGAAACTTGCGTCCCGTAGTAGATTTTGAAGTGACCTTCCTTGCCGCGGGGCGGCGGGTATTCTTCGCCCCATGTTCGCAGCGCTTCATTGAGCTGGGAGGTTTCGATTCTTCGATGAAGCTGACGGTACAGGCTCCATGCGGTATCAAGCAACGGTTCGATTCCCTTCTCCTCGAGCGCGCTGATCATCATCACCGGAGCGAAGTTCAAGATGGGAAAGAGAAAACGGATTCGATCTTTGATCGCTTCCATCTCGTTGGGAACACCGGAGAGTAGATCGATCTTGTTGAGGACGATGATCACCCCTTTGCCGCGACGAACGATCAACCGGGCGATCTTCTTATCCTGATCCGCCAGACCTTCGGCGGAATCGACGACCAGAAAGACGACATCCGCTTCTTCGATCGTACGAATCGCCCGATTCACCGAGTAGTACTCGACATCTTCATCCACTCTGCTCTTACGCCGAATCCCGGCGGTATCCAGAACGTTAAAGATCGTGCCTTTATGAACGAAGGAGCCGCTCACGACATCGCGGGTAGTACCGGCGATGTCGCTGACCAGCGAGATCTGCTTTCCGACAAGAAGATTCGCAAGGGTGGATTTGCCGGTATTAGGTTTGCCCATGATCGCAAGCTTGACGGTCGCTTCTTCCTCCTCGGCTTGCTCGATCTCTTCAAAGTCGAGCATCCCAAGCAGGATCTCTTCCAAATCATCGATTCCAAGACCGTGGGCGGCGCTGATGCCGACTACCCGCTCATACCCATAGCCGTAGAACTCCCATACCAGATCCTCCCGCTTCGGATCGTCCACTTTGTTCACGGTGAGAACCATCCGGTCGCCGTAGGGGCGAAGCGCTTCGAGAAGGTGCAAATCCTCGGATGTCACCTCGGTGCAATCCATCATGAAGATGATCGCATCGCTTCGCTCCAACAATGAGAGACTTCTGGCGCTGACCATCTCATCTAGGCTCCGGCCTTCCATCTTCACTCCGCCACTGTCGACGAGGGTTACGGGATTGCCCGCCAAATACCACCGCTCCGGCAGCAAATCCCGTGTAACCCCGGGAGTCGGGTCGGTAATCGCTCGGCGCTTGCCGATAAGTCGGTTGAACAGGGTCGACTTTCCTACGTTCGGTCGACCGATTATGGAAACTACTATCGGATTATCGGATAGTAAGGTCATCGAATCGTTCATGCATCCACTCCTGTACTGCTTGTTCAGTTTTTACGGATGAGTCCAAGGTCAAGAGGTGCTCAACAAGGCTTTGGGCAGCGGCGAGATCGAGTAATCGGATGATCTTACGCAGCTTCAAAATCGCATGGGATCCCATAGACAGCTCATCAACACCGAGACCCACCAGGACAACCGCTTGGCAGGGATCGGAAGCCATCTCGCCGCATACCGCTACCCGTTTTCCCGCCCGGTGTGCTTGATCGACGATGTGCTTGAGCAAGCGCAACACCCCGGGATGAAGGGGCTTATAGAGGTGGGCAATCTTCTGGTTGTTCCGGTCAACCGCGATCGTGTATTGAATCAGGTCATTCGTTCCGATTGAAATGAAATCAACGTGCGGAACGAGCAGGTCCGTTACCAGAGCGGCTGAAGGTACTTCGATCATCGTTCCCACCTGAAGGTCGGGATCGAAGCTCGCTCCCTCTTTTTTCAGCTGCAGCTTAGCTGTCTCTAAGAGATGGAGCGTCCGCTTCAGCTCTTCGACACCGCTGATCATCGGAAACATGATCTTCGCCGTTCCAAATGCGGAAGCGCGAAGAATCGCTCTCATCTGTGTCAAGAAAATATCTTTGTGCTCTAGACAGAACCGGACCGCTCTGAAGCCGAGAACAGGATTCTCCTCCACCAAATTGAGGCTGCTGACGACCTTGTCCCCTCCGAGATCGAGGGTCCGGATCGTCACGCTTCTCGGAGCGACCCGCTCGAGCACTTCCTTGTATACCCGGAACTGCTCCTCTTCGCTTGGAAGCGTCGAACGCTCCATGAAGAAGAACTCCGTCCTGAAGAGACCAATCCCGTCGCTGCCCTCCGCCTCGGCAAAGGACAGCTCGCCGAGGGTTTGGATATTGGATTGAATGGGGATATGTTTCCCGTCCTTGGTCCGGGCCTCCAAGCTCGCTCCTTCCAAGAGTTCCGCTTCGTGCTTCAAGTAGGCGTTGTAACGTTCGATGACGTTCTGAGCCGCCTGGCGATCCGCCCGGATGATCACTTCACCCCGGATTCCGTCAATGATCACATCATCGCCATCTCGAGCCGCGTGGGAGGCCGGATGCGTTTCGATGACGGTGGGGATGTCCAGCCCCCGGGCGAGAATCGCCACGTGGCTTGCCAGCCCGCCTCTATCCAAACTCAGGCCGAGAATGTTTGAGCGATCCAAGCTGAAGAACTCGCTGGGCAGCAGCGTGTCCGCCAGAAGGATTACCGGCTCATCGAGAACCAACGAAGGATGAGCGCCTTTGCCGGTGATGTGTACGACGATCGAGTCCCCGATATCTCTGATGTCGATCGCCCGCTGTCGAAACACTTCATCATCGCTTGCCTGCAGCGTGTGGATGATTCCCCGGGTAACCTCTTCGGTAGCCCATGCGGCATTGATGAGTTTCTCTTCGATCATTTCCTTGATCGATTTGATATACGTCGGATCTTGCAACAGGAGAAGGTGGGTTTCCAGGATTTCCAGCGCTTCTCCTTCCAAATGACCGCCCTTGCGTCGCTCAAGGGCCGTGCGGGCGCGTCGAAACGCCTGATCGAGGAGACTGTGTTCACCTTCCACTTGGGACTTGGCAATCTGCTCCCGTTCAACGGCGATCGGGGTATGGCGATAGATTTTTGCCCTACCCCGAGCGATTCCTTCACTGATTGCCACGCCCGTAAATATCCTCATATATCGGTATGATACGGAGTTTATCCGGTGATGTAAAGCTGGAAGAAGAGCCCGCTCTTTGCTACGATAAGGTGATGGCCGAACACCCGAAAGCCCTTCTTCGGGCTCTTATCATCTTCCTGTTTCTCATCCTGTATACGGCGATCATCGGAATCGTAAGCTTCCCGATGGTAAGGCGCGCCTTCGATGAAAGCGGGGTTCTTCATCTCATCCGGAGTCCGAAGGAGCAGGCTCGAACCTCCTCCACAAAAAGGATGGTGAACGTCGTCTTTTCTCCGCTAGGCGCCTCGTTCGCCTCCTATACGGTAGAGCAGCAACGGTTAGGCTCCTCGATATACCATGATACGTTCGAGGCGCTCTTTGCGGGAGTTCCGCTGGTCGCATTGGAAGAGGGAGCGATCACGTACATCGCCTCCGGCACAAAGCTTCTGGGTCTTACATATTCTTCAAATATCATCTATTTGAACCTTTCGAAGAAGTTCCTCGCTTCATCAGATATGAAGATGGCATACCGCCAGCTCAAAGAGACCGCATCACTTCTTGGAGCGAAAGATATCGTCCTGCTTATCGAAGGAGCGCAAGTTGAGCTTCAACTTGATGAGTAAGCCGATCGAGCGAGATTTCTTGTCCTTTTTTTAGGAGAGCTAGGAATTCGATATTTCCCTTCGCTCCCTTTATAGGGCTTGCAACAAGATCGAACATTCCTACTCCTTCGTCAGCCAGTCGGAGAAAGAGCTGCTGCACCACCTGAACGATCAGACCGGGATCTTCGATGACTCCGTCAAACGTGGAGGGAGGGTTTTCCATTTCAAACTGCGGCTTGATGAGGGCGATCAGGTAGGTGTTTCCCACGAGGTCGAGGATGTGCGATGCAGCTTTGCGAATCGAGCGGAAGGACAGATCGCAGACTCCCGCCGTCGGGGAGGGACTCAGTTTGGCGAGAGTCATGATGTTCTGCTTTTCATGGACGATCACCCGATGATCGCTCCGAAGCTTCCAGTCGATCAGGTTATATCCCACATCCACAGCGTGTACAAGGTTCGCGCCATGCTGCAACAGACAGTCGGTGAATCCGCCGGTTGAAGAGCCGGCATCAAGGAAGATCTCCCCCGATACGTCAATGTTAAAGGTCGAGAGAGCATGTTCCAGCTTGTATCCGCCCCGACTCACGTATTTTTGGGTGTGTATTTCAAAGACGGCATCCTCATCCACTCCCTGCTTCGGGTCGCTTACCAACTCGCCATCGACATAGACGTTCCTGCACACGATGAAGGCATGCAGTTCATCCTTGGTGTGATCAGGATGGGCTTTGAGCAATGCTTGGAGGAGCGGTACGTTCTTCATACGCTGAAGTATCGGGTGAAGCGCTCGATCGAAAGGGCTTTGCCGCTTGAGGGATCGATCTGGACGATGACGCCTTGAAGCATCGGCGGAGTATCCGCGATCTCGCTTTTCAAGGGCATTTGGCTGATCGAGCGGGCAATCGAGATGGCGGGATCCGATCCGATCACGCTCTTCACCGGTCCGCACATCCCCACATCGGTGATATAGGCTGCTCCTTTGGGCAAGATCTTTTCATCGGCGGTCTGGACGTGGGTGTGAGTGCCGATGACACAGCTGACTCTCCCGTCGAAATAAAACCCGAGCGCTTCTTTTTCCGTCGTGTTTTCCGCATGAAAATCCACAATGATGATCTTCGTCTGCTTTGACAGCCGGTCGATATGCTCATCGCCCACCCGAAACGGGCAATCGATCGGACTCATCGATTGGCGGCCTTGAAGGTTCAAGACCGCGACCTTGTGCTCCCGGATCTGAAGGACGACGCTTCCGTGGCCCGGGACTGGAGGCGGATAGTTCGCCGGTCTCAACAGGCGTTTTTCCGAGTCAAGAAACGGTCTCAGCTCTTCCTGCTGCCAGATATGATTTCCGCTTGTAATCGCATGAATGCCGAGATTGAAGAACTGATTCATCAACGATACGGAAAGACCGAACCCGTTGGCGGCGTTCTCGCCGTTGGCGATCACCACATCCGCTCTCGTCTCCTTGACAAGGGTGTTCAATCCTAAAAAGAGAGCCCTGCTCCCGGGCTGTCCGGAGACATCCCCAAGAAGCAAGGCCGTTATCGGTTTTGGATCAGCCACAATCTTACCTGGCGTATTCGGTCACTCGGGTTTCGCGGATGATCGTAACCTTGATTCGACCGGGATAGCGAAGCTCCGCTTCGATTCGTCCGGCGATTCCTTTTGCGATCTCCTTGGCCCCTTCGTCGGTGACCTGTTCGTTGTTCACAAGGATTCTCAGTTCGCGACCCGCTTGGATTGCGTACGCTTTTTCGACTCCCGTGAACGATTCAGCGATCTTCTCAAGTGATTCAAGGCGCTTGATATAGTTATCCAACGTCTCGCGGCGGGCACCGGGGCGCGCTGCGCTGATCGCATCGGCGATCTGAACGATTACCGCCTCGATCGTTTTCGGCTCCTCGTCGTTGTGGTGGGAGAGAATCGCGTTGATCACTCGCGGATCCTCGCCGAGGCGCCGGGCGAGATCCGCTCCGAGCTCGGAGTGGTTTGCATCACTTTCCGTTTCAATTCCCTTGCCGATGTCGTGGAGCAATCCTCCACGGACGGCAAGCTCCCGGTCCGCACCGATCTCGCTGGCGATCATGCCGGAGATGATTGCGACCTCCTTGGCGTGGGTAAGGACGTTCTGTCCATAACTGGTGCGGAAATGAAGACGACCCAAAGCCCGAATCATCTCGGGTGATACGTTGTGTATCCCCAGATCGAAGATGACTTTTTCACCCTCTTCAGCGATGATGCCACTCACTTCTTTGGTGACTTTGTTGACCACCTCTTCAATCCGGGAGGGGTGGATCCGTCCATCCTGGACAAGGCGTTCGAGCGCAACGCGCGCGATTTCCTTGCGCACCGGATCGAAGCAGGAGATAACCACTGCTTCAGGGGTATCGTCAATGATCACATCAACCCCGGTAAGGGTTTCAAGGGTGCGGATATTCCTTCCCTCGCGTCCGATAATCCTTCCTTTCATCTCATCGGACGGAAGGCTTACCGAACTGACGGTAACATCATTCACGACCTCGGTCGCCAACCTCTGGATCGAGGTTACGACGACTTCTCGGGCTTTTTTGTCGGCGGAGAGCTGGGCCTCCTGCTCAATCTTGTTGATCATGAGCTGGGCGTCTCTTTTCGCATCGTTGTACAGGCTCTCCATGATAAGGGCTTTCGCCTCATCCGCCGACAATCCAGCGATGCGTTCAAGTTCCACAATCAAGTTGCCTTCTTTTGCGGCAACTTCTTCTTCCTGCTGGGAAAGATTTACTTCCCACTCTCCCAATTGTTTTTTAATACCATCCAGATCAGTCTGCTTCTGCTCGAGATTCTCCTCTTTTTGGAGGAGTCTCCGCTCTAATCGTTGCAGTTCAGTTCGTCTCTCACGCGCCTCTCGTTCCTGCTGTTGCTGCTCTTTCAGCAACTGATCCCGAGTTTCAAGCAAAAGCTCCTTGCTTTTTGCTTCCGCTTCCTTTATTGCTTCCTCGTTAAGGCGAATAGCTCGCTGCTCAACGGAGGTAAGCTTAAATTTCGCATACAGCCATCGGCCCAACCAACCTAAGATGATACCAACAACACAACCAAGGAGGATAATGAGTATATTATTCATACACTACCCCCTATCGTATGAGCTCAATAATACGAACGCCTGTCAGAATTGTCAAGGCTTGGCAGGAAGATAAAACGCGACTAATTTATCTCGTTATTTATTTATGTACAAATACTTATAATTCAAAAATCTCTATTTGTCGATTCTTCTTCCCAATTGCTGCCCGGCAATTTGAGAATCCAAGACATTCCATCCATTCGTAGAAAAGTGTTCGAGACACCCATCAAGTCCGTAATTATCTCTTTAAGCCAATATTATATAGATAATTTTGTGTTTTATGTAACTTTTTATGCTTTTTTATGCTTTTTATGCTTTTTTTTATTTGCTTTTGATTGTCTTCTGAGTTATAATGATAAAAAAGGCAAATACTAAATTGCTTTTATTGGAATAACACCTAGCTGTTTGGCTAGGGAAAAACATGGAGGAACGAAATATGAAACATCGACGAATAGCTATTGCGTTGTTGCTTCTCATCGCGGTGATTGGAACGTTGACCGCTGGCGGAGTCGGCGAAACGTCTTTCCCAGATCCGGAAAAAAACATCACCATCGTCGTACCGCACGCAGCCGGTGGCGGTTCGGACCTGATCTATAGGGCACTCGCCCAAGAGATGGAAAATGTCGGGAATATTAATTTCCTTGTTACCAACATAACCGGTGCGGGTAGCGCCAACGGAACGAACGAGGTTTTGAATCATGAAGCCGACGGCTATATGCTCCTGGGAGCGGGAACGCACACCACCGCAGCAACGATGCAGGGTTTGACTCAGGGATACCTTGAGTTGGACTACATCGCGGCACTCAACTGGGATCCGTTCATTCTGGCGGTGCGAAACGACAAACCTTGGAAAACCTTCGGTGAGTTGATCAAAGATGCCCAAAGCCGCCCCGGAGTGATCAGCCTTGGAAACGCCGGAATGGGCGGTGCCACCGGAGTGGCTTCAGTTGGAATGAACATCGCGTTCGACAGAAGCTTCAACGTGACTCCGTTCAATGGCGGTGCCGATCTGATCGCCAGCGTCCTTGGGGGACACTGTGATGTGGGTATCTTCAGCCAGTCGGAGGTTGTCGCAAACTTGACCTCCTTCCGTCCCTTGGTAATCTTGACGGAAGCACGCTCCACCCTTCCGGCTTTAGCTTCGGTTCCCACGTTTGCCGAAGCAGGCTATCCGGGAATAACACTTCCCGGCGGATCGTTCCGCTCTTTGATGGTCAAAAAGGGAACTCCCGCCGAAGCGAAGCAGTGGCTTGCCGATACGGCGGAAAAAGCGTTCAACACCCCCGGATTCCAAAAATTCATGAAGGACAACGGTCTGAT
>JAAYQW010000056.1 GCA_012519115.1 Spirochaetales bacterium | reverse complement strand
GGGAGGAGTCCATGAAAAAGAAGGCAGGTATCGTAGCAATCGGAATCGTTCTGCTTCTGGTTGCCTGTTCCGGAAGCATTACCTCTGAACTCTACATACGAGATTTGCTGGATTTAGCGGCAAGTCCGGACCAAGTGTTTTACACTCAAGGAACCGTTAGTGTTGAATCCTTTGGCAGTGATAGCAATGAAGACCTCAAAGAGATGATCACCACTTGGTTCAGAGATGCTCAGAATTTCAGGGAAACAACCATTGATTTTAGCACCTATCTTGTTGCTGATATTAAAATACCGGTAGCTTACGCCGATAATGAACAGGTTAAGAAAGAACAGGATCTATTGAGCATCATAGTAAGAAAGGATAAACCCAATGAATTGGATTTTGGGATACGATTGGATAAAAATGTTTTTGCCAAAATTCAAGAGCATGTGAGGGACATGTTTTACCAAGACCTCTCCATCAGTGATTGGACGTTCAGCATCGATCTGAAAAATGATACCCGAAATGCTCAATCGATGACTCTTCAAACGATTTATGCGAACGATGAACCGCTGCTGTATCCAAAGACAATCACTGTAAAAGAACGGGAAACCGTGAAATTGAGTTTCCCTGATATCCTGAGGGATTACAGCTATCTTTATGGAGATGTGTTTTTCGGTACACTTGCGTTGTAGACAAAAGAACAACTCCTATAAAGAATGAACAAACTTTATAGGAGTTGGAATGTGTAGCACGCCAAAGAGGTCTCGAACCTCTGACCTACTGCTTAGAAGGCAGTTGCTCTATCCTACTGAGCTATTGGCGCATCGAATCGAGAGTATTTTACAAGCTTTCGCAAAATACTTCAACGAACGCTCCTATACTAATGAATAGTCAGCCGCTTAGACAACCCTCTTCAGGCTCTTGGTCGGTCAACTTCGGATTCTCGGTATATAATCCATCGATTCCGTCGAAGAAAGATTTTCCGGTAGAATGATGTCAATCGGTATTTCCGTCTCTTTTTCCAATTGCTGATTGAGGATTCCCTTTCGATAGAGCTGGTAAACCGCGCTGTAGCCTTGAAATTCGGGGCGTTGGCTGATGAGACAATCGATTATTCCGTTCTCCATCTCTTTTCGGTTCTGGACGATCAGGTCAAAACCGATGATCGTGGTTTTGGGTCTATGACCGATGAGATTGATATGGCTGGCCACCCTGTGAACCGAGTCGTTGACCACAAAAACTCCTTGGATATCAGTAGTCGTTACGTATAGGTCTTCCAGGATTTTTCCCCAATTACCTTCAAAGTTCAATTCGACGGTCTTGGTTCGCATTCCTTCTTGCCGGGCGCAAAACTCTTTAAACCCTCGTGCTCGTTCACTTGCGTTATAGGCGGCCCGGTGGGTGAGGGCGACAGCGTACGTTCCCGGATTTGGGCTCAGAAGGTTCATCATCCGTCCCGCCAGGTATCCCGCTTTATAAGGGTTTTGAGTCACCGATGATGCTCGGTGCGGCTGAGGCATCGAGGTATCGATGAAGATGCAATCTATATCCGGATGGGCAGCGAGCACCAGCTTTGCATCGTCGGGACAAACCGGAGCGAGGATGAGGGCATCGACCGGATTCTTAAGCATCCGCCGGCCTGCTTCAAAGCAGGAACCGCCTTTTTGCCGATCGAATTCATAGACATCGATTTTGACCGACAGGTCGCTGAGTTCTTTTGCGGCATTGATGATTCCCTGATAGATGAGATTCCAGTATCCATATTCGGAGTGGAGAAGAGGCAGCAGCACTCCGATTCGAAACTCTTTGTTCAGTTTCAAGTTTCGAGCAAACGCGTTTGGTTTGAAGTTCTGTTCTTTGATAATCGCTAGAACCCGTTCGCGCGTTACAGGGGAAACGCGACCTCTGTTGTGTAATACCCGGTCGACCGTTCCCGTTGAAACTCCCGCAAGCTTGGCAATTTCCTCAATCGTCATACAAAAACCCTCGTTGTGTGCACGTTAACGCTATTATATAGTAGAACTTCTAAAAAGTGAACAAGAAAAGGCTTGCATCTTTGCAATTAGGGTCGAATTTTATGTAAAAATCCTTGACAAATCAAAATTGTGGTTGATAATAGAAGTGTGTTAACGAGCACGCAAATTGAAAAAATGCGTGTAGAATTGTGAAATGAATACTTTTCGTTAATGCCACATGAAATCATAAGGAGGATTTTGAAGATGAAAAAAGTAATGATGATTCTTTTTTCAGTGATCCTGGTCTCTTCGCTCCTGTTTGCAGGGGGTGCTGGAGAGAAAGCGACCACAGCGAAACCCTTGATCGGTGTTTCCATCTGGAGCAGCACTGATACTCTGGGAAGCCAGGTTAAGAGAATGCTTGACGCTGCCGCAAAAGCTCTTGATGTAGATGTCATGTATGTTGACCAAGGACACATCTCGGAGCGGGTTACCGCATCTGCCGAAACGTTGGTGGCCGCCGGAGTCGATGGAATCATCATCTGTAACTCCGCCTCGGCAGAGATGACCTCCGTAATCAATACGGCAAACAGGAATAAGGTATATACCGCTCAATTCTTCCGGGTCATCGACCCTGTTGCAAACCCCAATGAGCACAAATTGGCAGTCTCTTCTCCTTACTACGTCGGCTCGGTACATGAAGACGAAGTGGATAACGGAATCAACCTGGTTCGAATTCTTTGTGAGAAGGGCAACCGAAAGATCGCTCTTGAGGGCTGGGAAGCCGGAGACGCGACGTTCTTGCTCCGCTGGGAAGGCTATAAGAAGGGAATCGAACTTTGGAACGCCGAAAATCCCACCGACAAGGCTGTCCTGCTTGACCCGCAGTATGGCGGAACGACCAGTGATACCGGACGGGCGACCGCCGAAGCCATCATCAACGCCAACCCCGACATCGATGCATTGATTGTTTCCGGCGGTGGTGGAGATACCCTCGTCGGTGCTCTCGCAGCAATCGAGTCCCTTGGCCTGAAAGGCAAGATCGACGTTGTTTCCACGGACTTCCTCGCCGACTTGGATGAGCAGCTGGCAACCGGTGGAATGGCCGCTGAAAGTGGTGGACACTTCTGTGACCCGCTCTTCGCGTTCATGATGGTGTATAATGCGATTAAGGGGAATTATAAGGTTCCGACGGACGGATACTATGAGATCCTCTTCCCCTACCTGTACGTCGCTTCCAGCGAAGACTACAACGCCTATGCGAAGTACTTCGTCGACGAGCTTCCGTACAACGACGCCGAACTTCGTGAGATGGCGAACATGAGCTTCGATCAGCTTAAAGCTGCAGCGGAGCGACTTTCGATTGAGGATGTCATCAGCCGTCGCTAACGCGAGATGCTGAGGATTCGCCCTAGTGTCCAAATAGCAAGCCGAAAAGCTGTTTTCGGCTTGCTTTATTGAACTTTAGGAAAAGTAATGAACGAAACGATCAGCAAGTTTAAGCGAAGTAAGTATTTTGGTTATGCTTTGCTCTTTGGATTGGCCCTCTTTTTCTGGGCATTCTTTAAAATTCTTTCACCTCATAATTTTGGCACGTCAAAATTAATGGCCAACTACCTTCAAACATCGATTCAATACGCAGTTGGAGGATGCGGGTTTTACTTCATCGTGGTGATGGGGCTCTTTGATATGAGCATCGGAGCGAATATCGTCCTTTCATCACTTGTCGGAGTGCTTCTCTCCCGGCAATTCGGCTACTATGGCCTCATTCTCGGATGTCTGCTCTGCGGTACGTTGATCGGTTCTTTCAATGGTTTTCTTTATACTCGCCTAAGGATTCCGTCGATGATTGTAACAGTCGGCTTGATGCTCGTACTTGAAAGTGTCGCGGCCTATGTGGTGAAGCTCGATCCGGCAGGATTTCCCGGCAAATTGACAGATCCGAACATTCTCGCTTTCAACCACGCTCCGTGGAACTACATCGTAGCGGTATCCGCATTCTTGCTGATGGGCTTCATTCTCAGATTTACCAAATTGGGAACCTACTTCAATGCGATCGGGTCCAATGAGTTTGTAGCCAAGTCGATGGGTATCAACGTCGAGAAGTATAAGTTCATCGGCTTTGTCCTGCTTCATTTCTTTGTCGGAATCATGGCTCTGCTCACCGTCAGTTACGGAAGAGGAATGCTCGCCGTAACCGGTATGGAATCAATGGGTCGAAACTTCAAGCCCTTGATGGGGACCTTCTTTGGAGTAGCCTTTAAAAAATATGGGATGCCCGTCAGCGCGATCGTCATCGGGGAGTTCATTATCACGCTTATCTTCAACGGTCTGGTTGCTTTGAACGTGCCCACCACGATCAATGACTTCGTAACCGGTGCCGTATTGTTGATCATCGTGACACTGACCAACCGCGGTGCGCGCGGAAGCGTCGTGAAATAGGAGTCTGTAGTGAAAGAAGTGGTTTTACGCTCCGAAAAGGTTAATAAGCATTTTGGCATCACCCATGCAGTGAAAGATGTCTCGTTGGAATTCTATCGAGGAGAGGTTCACGGGCTCATTGGAGAAAACGGTTCCGGTAAATCCACCTACTGCTCGATGCTCAGCGGGATTCATTCAATATCCAGCGGACGATTCATTCTCGAGGGAAAGGAGCTGAACGTCAAATCCCTCGTTGATGCAAATATGAATGGTATTTCGATCGTCGTTCAAGAGATGGGAACATTATCCGGTCTCACTGTGGCGGAGAACATCTTTTTAGGAAGAGAGCATAAGTTCATGCGCGGGTTCTTCAAGGATACTGCACAGATGAACAGGGAAACCCAGCAGCTGTTGGATTCCTATGGTCTTAATCGGATCAGTGCCTCGCGGGTAATCGACAACTACAGTTTTGAAGATCGGAAACTGATTGAAATCGTCAAAGCCACCTATTTTGAACCGCTGGTCGTCACGATCGACGAAACGACGACAGCCCTCAGCCAGAAGGGAAGAGAAGAGCTCTTCAAGATCATAGAGCACCTCAAAGAAACCAACAAGACGGTTATCTTCATCTCGCACGACCTTTCGGAAGTTCTGGCTCATACCGATCGCATCAGCGTGTTGCGAGACGGTGAACTGGTGAAAACCGTCAACAGCGATGAAGTTGATGCGGATGAATTGAAACGGTTGATGGTCGGGCGCGAGCTGGATAATCGTTACTACCGGACCGATTATGACGGAACCGTTTCGGATGAAGTGGTCCTCAGCGTTTCCAACCTCTCTGTTCCCGGTGAGTTCGAAGATATCTCCTTCGATCTTCATCGAGGTGAAATCCTTGGAATCGGCGGTTTGAGCGAGTGCGGAATGCATGAACTGGGAAAAGCTATTTTTGGCGGATCGTACGACCGAAGTGGTTCGGTATCGCTTCCACAGAAAGGATTGGAGATTACCTCCATCCCTGAAGCGATCAAACATGGAATCGCCTATACTTCCAAAGACCGTGATAATGAATCGATCGTTCTGGCCATCAACATTGCGGATAACATCACCTTACCCTCCTTGGATGTCCTTGCAAAGAAGCGAGTGCTGAACAAGAAGGAATTGCATGAATTTGCTCAGAGCCATGCTGATCGAATGAGTGTCCGGATGACAGGAATCAAGCAGTATGTCTTTGACCTTTCCGGCGGAAACAAGCAGAAAGTGGTCTTGGCCCGCTGGCTGGGCCGTGATTCCGACATCTTCGTTCTTGACAGCCCGACTCGAGGTATCGACGTCAAAGTAAAAGCGGATATCTACGCACTGATGGGCGAGCTGAAGGAACGAGGGAAATCAATCATCATGATCAGTGAGGAAATTCTTGAACTAATCGGAATGAGCGATCGGATTCTGATCATGAAAAACGGAACGTTCAACGGAACATTCGCCCGATCCGCGGTACTGACTGAAGAAGATCTGATTGCCAAGATGGTATAGGGGGGATAGATGATGACGGTTCTACATAAAAAAGCTGAAACAGACGAGCAATCTCTCCATCGATGGCGAAGAATTGAGGAGATACTCCGTCAACTGATGCCGGTCATCGGCTTTGTGGGCTTGGTGTTTGTGTTCTCGATTCTTACCAACGGACGAATTCTCAATCCGAGGAACATCAATCTGATGCTCAGTCAGGTGTATGTTTTGATGATTGCAAGCCTTGGGGTATTTATGATCATGACGGTTGGGGGATTGGATTTCTCCCAAGGGTCGATTCTCGGACTCACCTCGATCGTATTCGCCCGGGTGAGCCAACACAGCATTATTCTCGGCATCATAGCGGCGATGATCGCCGGGGCGCTGATGGGCGCGTTTAACGGGTTTTTCCATGTGAAGTTCAGAATCGCTTCTTTCATCGTTACGATTTGTACAATGTACCTTTTTAGGGGGTTGTGCGAGTATTTGACGACTCATGGTCCGATTTCCGCCAGTCTCCGAGTCATTTCCTTTGATGAGACGTGGCTGAAAGTCCTTTTGACGACGATTGTGATCACTATCGGATTCCTGGCGATCCACTTTACCCGCCTCGGCTACGATTTGAGAGCGATCGGGGCAGGGGAGATCGCTGCCCGCTTTTCAGGTTGTCGACCCGAGTTGACGACCTTCCTAGTGTACACCGTTGCCGGAATGATTACCGGTTTTGCTTCTTTCATCAACGTTATCAGAGTTGGTTCGATTACCGGTACGGCAGGAAGCCAGTTGGAAACGCAAATTCTCATCGCCCTCGTCCTCGGGGGCATGCCGATTGGCGGTGGTGCGAAAGCCCGCTTTTCAAATATCATTTTTGGAGCATTGACGTACTCCGTTCTCGAAAGGAGCTTGCCGATGGTGTTCCCGGTTTCCGCTACCCAGCAGTTAGTGAAAGGAATCGTTTTTTTGATAGTGGTCGCCTTGACGATAGATAGAAAGTCCCTCAGGGTGATTAAATAATTGGTTGGAGGAGTATATGAACACATTCAAAGAATATGAGTTTTGGTTTGTAGTGGGCTCCCAGTTTCTCTATGGTCCCGAGACCCTTGAACAAGTCGCTCTTCACGCTCAGACGATGACCGACGGTTTGAATAAGAGAGGACTGTTGCCGACGAACGTAATCTATAAATCGACGGTTAAAACCGCTGATGAGATTGCCCAAGTGATAAAAGATGCGAATGCAAGCGATCGATGTGCCGGCTTGATTGTATGGATGCATACATTCAGCCCCTCAAAGATGTGGATCAACGGTCTTGCGCTTCTGCAAAAACCGTATTTGCATCTTCATACTCAATTCAATCGGATGATTCCCAATGAAGAGATCGACATGGATTTCATGAACCTCAACCAAAGCGCTCATGGAGACCGGGAGCACGGGTTCATCGCCGCTCGGATGCACCAAAAGCGAAAAATCGTCGTCGGGTATTGGGAAGATGACGATGTTCAGCGTTCAATCGCTTCTTGGATGCGCTCGGCGGTCGGAGCGGCGGAAAGCCGGAATCTGAAGCTTGTCCGCTTCGGAGACAACATGCGCGAGGTCGCCGTTACGGAAGGAGACAAGGTTGAAGCGCAGATCAAGCTCGGCTGGCAGGTGAACACGTTCCCCGTCAGTGAACTTGTGAAGAAGATCGATTCCATCTCTTCCGAAGCAGTCGACAAACGCCTTGAAGAGTTCAAGAAGCTGTATACGCTGAATACCGCCGATAAAAAATCGGTCCGGTATCAAGTGCAGGTTGAACTCGCCCTCCGCGCATTTCTGGAAGAGAAGGGCGCGAAGGCGTTCAGCAACACCTTTGAGGATCTCAGCGGAATGAAGCAGCTCCCCGGCTTGGCGACTCAGCACCTCATGGGTACCGGCTACGGCTATGGCGGTGAGGGGGATTGGAAAGTATCAGCGATGACCCGCATCGTGAAGGCGATGAGTGAAGGCTTGGAAGGCGGAACTTCCTTCATGGAAGATTATACCTACCACTTGGAAGAGGGCAATGAACTGGTTCTCGGTGCCCATATGCTTGAGGTATGTCCCTCGCTTGCTTCCGGGAAGGCGAAGATCGAAGTCCACCCGCTGGGAATCGGCGGGAAAGAACGTCCCGCCCGCTTGGTCTTTGAAGGGGCAAGCGGCCCGGCAATACTCATCTCCCTGATCGATCTCGGTACGAGGTTCCGGCTGATCGTTCACGATATTGAGGTGGTAAAACCGATCATGCCGATGCCGAACCTGCCGGTAGCCCGCATCATGTGGAAGCCGATGCCGGACCTGAAGACCGGCGCCCATGCATGGATCCTTGCAGGCGGAAGCCACCACAGCGTTCTCTCGACTGCGGCGACGGCCGAGATGATTGAGGATTGGGCGGAGATTATGGGCATTGAGTTTGTTCATATTACCAAAGATACCGAGCTGGAAAGACTGAAAACCCGGCTCTTTCTTTCAGATCTGGTGTGGCGATTGCAATAACGCAACATATATTTCTTTCATGTACTGGGCGAGCGTCTTGGGCGTTCGCCCAGTGTCACAACGTGTCATAAAGATTGATCGTTTTACTTTTATCACAAAACATGCTCAAGCCGGGTGGAAGAGTCTACATCCGGGCAAGGCTTGAAGCATTGAAGAAGAAAGCCGACGAATATATTGAGGTGTCAACGAAACAGGGGTTCTTTTCCCCGGTCAATATCGCCTGTCGGCTTCAGCATCATGACGGACAAGACCTGACGGGTCGACACATGAATACAAACAACTCTAACGGTACAATATACATAACCAGGAGAAATATTGGGTTGACATCGATGATGGAATGTTTGTAGGTTATACATATATGCCGGATTGTCCATAGAGATAAAGCATCATGAGGTTACAGCAACGGTGAAAACAGATGGTCTGACATTGTATAAAAAACTGGTATATTCCGTTCTCCTTTTCGTAGTCGTATTGGCAGCACCACTCTCTGCCGACTCCCTGTACTATGAGCAGGCATCCGGGAAGCTCATCGGTTTCAATGTCGGTGAGACCGACAGTCCCGACTATCCGGGATGGTATGCCGGCAACTCAACGGAGGTGTGGCAAAAATCAGGCTTCATTGGAAGAATCGTCTACACCGGACCTGCGACGACGTTTTCGTTCACCAATTCCGGACCGACAGCCACCGGAACCAGCAACAACAGCTTTTATTTCACCCGCCTGCTTGATACAAGCAGCTGGAAGGAATTCTTTCTCGTGGTCAGATCGAAGGGAGAAAGGCATTCCGGCGCCCGAATCGACTTTTCCCAAGTCAACAGTGTCGTGGTGCAACCCGGCGGGACAATCACGATGCCTCATGGTGGAGGACTCGAGCAAGTTTTGATAGGTCAGGAAGGGTACAATGCCAACGGCGAAAAGGGTACGTACGACGGCTCGAACGGCTACATATACAAATATCCCTACAAATTTGTCTGGATGGACGTGACGCTGATCCGAACCGCCAACAGTTCGTCCTTGGTACCGAATTCCTTATATCAATCGAACATCACCGTGACGGCGCAAAGCGGCACCAGTCTCCCCCTGCTTCTGAGTGGGGAGTACGAAGGCCCCGCGTATTATTCCTCCTCCCTGTCATATGATCCGGTAACCGGGAAGCTCATCGGTTTCGACGTCGGTGTGACCGACAATCCCTCCAATCCTACTGCGTATGACGGCAAGAAGAAAGAGGAGTGGCAAAGATCAGGCTTCATTGGAAGAATCGTCTACACCGGACCGCCGACGACCCTTACGTTCACCAATACCGGCCCGATCGCCACCGGCACCCAAGAGAACCGATTTTATTTCACCCACCTGTCGAATCAAGGCAGCTGGAAGGAATTCTTTCTCGTGGTCAGGTCGAAGGGAATCACACATTCCGGTACCCGAATCGACTATTCCGAGGTCAACAGTATCGTGGAGCATCCCTTTGATACGATCACGATGCCTTTTGGTGCCGGATTTGAGGAAGTCGAGTCGGGGAAGGAAGGATACAATATCTTCGGCACCAAAGGTACGTACGATGGCTTGAACGGCTACAAATACAAATATCCCTACAAATACGTCTGGATGGACGTTACGCTGATCCGAACCGCCAATAGTTCATCCTTGATATCGGGTTCCTTCTATGAGTCGGAAATCGCCGTGACCGCGGAAAGCGGCACCAGTCTCACCCTGCTTCTGAGCGGCGAGCACGGAGCCCCCGTGGGCGATCCTCCCTCGATTTACTCATTCGGCGTGATGAAGACGATCGCCGATCCCTTCCCCATGTCCGATCTGACCGGCAGGACGACTCCCACCCAGGGGTTGAAGGTCGGCGCCGTCACCTATTCATCGTACGAAACCGCTGCGAACATCCATTTTGCCGCCAATGCAGCCGGAACCTCTGACGTATTTCTTTTCAGAAACGAAGATAACAACAACATCTGGTTTCGCTATTACCTCGCCTTCCAGGCGACAAAGCCAAACCGTCCTCTTGAGCAGGTCACTCTTGCGGAACGATTTCCAACGGCAACGCAGACGGTGTATTCGCCAATCGACTATCCGTATCGAACCTATACGTGGAACTATCTCGAGGGGGATTTGAAGATCTATCTTCCCGATCAGGTCAACCCTGCGAGCGGCATCTATACGTCCACCGTCTACTGTTTCGTAACCCCTATTCATTGATACCCATCCGTGGAGCAGGTCGGTAATCAGCATGAAGCGAAGATGGATGCAGATAATAATAATTGGCAACCTGTTTGTATGTTGTATCTACAAACAAGTTGCCAAGCATCTTGATGGAATAAACAAGATACAATAGGTCGGGGCGAAAGGACTCGAACCTTCGATATCCTGCTCCCAAAGCAGGCGCCATAGCCACTAGGCTACGCCCCGAATGCGTTTTGAGTATAGAGAGTTGCTCTCATTTCCGTCAAGGGGTAGGATAAAGCCATGAATCAAGCGTTTGAAGTATATAAAAGACTTGATGAAATCTCGCCGCCCGAGATCAGGTTTCTGGATGAGCGGGATCCTTTTCGCTTTTTGATCAGTGTCATTTTGTCCGCCCGGACGACCGACCGTATCGTTAATATTGTTACAAAAGACCTCTTTGCCAAGTATCCCGATGCCCCGTCGTTGGCCTCAGCGGATCTCAAGGATGTGGAAGAGATCATCTATCCCACCGGCTTTTACCGAAACAAGGCGAAGAACATCATCGCCGCAAGCAAAGCGCTCGGTGACGGCGATGTTCCCGACACGATGGAAGAGCTGACCAAGCTGCCGGGGGTGGGGCGTAAAACCGCTTCCTGCGTGTTGGGCGACATCTACGACAAGCCGGCGATCATCGTGGATACGCACTTCGGACGGGTCGTTCAGCGCCTGGGAATCACCGAAGAAAAGGATCCGACGGCGATTGAACTGGACGTAGCCGGGCAATTGGAGGGGAAGTACCACTATCGCTTCAGCATGATCGTCAACCTCTTTGGAAGAACGACATGTCACGCAAAGCGACCACAGTGCGAAACCTGTCCTCTTAACGATATTTGCCCGAGTGCAGCCTCCTTTCTTGACCAATACGCCAAAAAGTAGCAGTCGTCTCCAGGATTGCGAAGCTCAAGGAACGCAAAGCCAGGTCCGTCCGTTCGTATTCGATGTCCACGGTGCCTAGGAAAATGCCATGAATCGGCGACGTGGTTTGAAGAGATTCCCGGGTCCGGTCCAAGACTGCAGGGTCTGCTAACGGGAGATGGAGAATTCCGTTGGTGTATTGCGCAGCACCTTTGACGATGACCGGCAGCGGAGGGGAGGGAATGATGCGGGCGACATTTCCGGAATCGGGTCCCAGGATGATGCATGGTTCCCACGCCAAGAGCGAACGATCACCGCACATCGCATAGAGCCGATTCCGTTCTTTTTCCAAAGCAATGCGAAGATCTTTGTGAAGACGAAGGATATAATAGTCCTGCATATTTACAGTATAGATGATTCTCGGGGTTCCTGCACGAGAAGAGTCCGTCCAGCCCATGCAATGGCCCATGATCCCAACGGGGCAGTGAGGAGAATACTCAATACGGCCATAGCTAAGATTAACTGCCCCGGTTCCGGATTAAGGCCTCGTGCATTGAGGGTGATGAGAGTTGTTCCCCCGATCGCAGCCTGAACCGTCGCCTTCGGAAGATAGGCTATGATGATGAACAGTCGCTCTTTGAGCGAAAACGGGGAGCCGAGCGTTGTAAGATATGTTCCAACCGAGCGGAAAAAAAGACCGACGAGCAGCAAGCCGATTCCATTAAGGCCCGCATCCACCGCAACGGAAAGGTCGACTTGGGCTCCGACCAGCACAAAGAGCAGCATTTCGCTAAAAATCCAAATCTTTGCAAATTTGGAGGAAAGCTCTTTTGCCATCTCTTCATTTTTTTGGAGAATGATGAAGCCGATAGCCATCACACCGACCAGAGCTGCGAATGGAATATGCATCGCTTCCAACCATTGTTCACTCGTAACGAAAAAGATGGCACATCCTAAGATGATCAACGCCCGTTTGGTTGCCCGAGGGTCGTATCGAGAAAAGATGTGGTACAGGAACAAACCGACGAAAAGTCCGATACCGATACCAAGAATAAGCGAAATGGGGATTGAAAGAAGCGCTCGAACGAGGTTCACGTCTTCACCGACGTAGAGTTGCAAGATCGCAGAGAAAGCGACAATCACAATGATATCATCCAAGCTTGCTCCGGCGAGAACGAGCGTGGGAATGCCTTTGTCGGTTCCCTGTTTTTCATCGATGAACCGGATCATCATCGGCACGACGACAGCGGGTGATACCGCCGCAAGGACACTTCCGAGCAATAGGCTTTCCATCCGAGACAAATCAAGAAACAACGGTCCAAACAGGGTGATCGCTCCCGCTTCGAAGAAAGCTGGGAGAAAAGAGAGAAGAAGCGCTTGGCGCCCGACTTTCTTGAGAGTTTTAAAGGAAAGTTGCAATCCGGCTCGCAAGAGAATGATGATGAGGGCAATCATCCGCAAATCAACACCAACCGCCAAGAGGGAAGGGTCGAGCAAGTCAAAAGCGGACATCACCATTCCCAGACCGAGCATGCCGACTAAAGCAGGGATACCGATCTTTTCAAGAAGAAACCCCAAGAAGAGGGATATGACGACGATAAGAGCGATGCTGAAAGCCATGATGATGCTCCTAAATCAGTTCTGCTCAGGAGTCATCAGCATCAGAAGAATTTCCGAGCGGTTGAGGTGAACTCCATCACCTTAAGAGAAGTATAGGGAAAAAAGACGCCGTTGTCAAAAGGAATCCTCCCCAAATCCTCCCGCAAATCCTCCCGCAAAATCCTCCCGCAAAAATCCTCCCGCTCTCTTTACACATATTCGGTAATCTGATATGTTTGCCTAGGTTGGAGTTGGGCTTTGTTTGACTGCTCACGGGAGGCCGTTTCCCCGGACAAAGATGATGAGCTCCGATAATTTGTTGAACTTATTGAGAAGGTGGATATAGCAATGGCTCGCAGATGTGAATTATGTGGAAAAGGGACTGTTGCAGGAAACAGCGTCCCGCGCAAAGGTCAAGCCAAAAAGAAAGGTGGTGTCGGTCAGCATATTGGCGTTACCACCAAGCGCACGTTCCGCCCCAACCTCGTGACAGTGAAGACGATCGTCAAGGGAACCCCCAAGACGATCAAGATTTGCACTCGTTGCTTGAGAAGTGGACGGGCCGAACAACTCGCATAGAGAGTACGTCAGCGCAATTGTAACAGGGCCCTTTGGGCTCTGTTTCAGTATACGGAGGTTGAATTGTCGTGAATCTGCTACGAATCCATGCCTTGGAGGCTCACAATGTCGTTACGAAAGTGGGGTTGGAAAAGCTTCTTCGGATTCTTTCGCCTGAGGAACGGAGTGTTCTCGTCCTTTCCTCTCTGGGCAATGAAGCGTTGGATGTAACAGATCTTCTGGTTCTGGCCAAAGCCCGGGACGAGCGCTTGTGGTCAATGGCCCAGGTTCGATTGAACTCATGGGAGAATATGGTCGAAGCCGTCTTGGACGTGAGCAGCCCCGTCGTCGCTGCCATCAAAGAGGGCTTCGACGATATTGAAGATCTCCTTCGGTCGGTGTGGCTCGTCGGCGAAATCGGCGACGACGTATACCTCTACGTCAAAAAGCTCTCCGCTTCGTGGGTGGCATCGATTGTTCATTCCTTCCTGCAGAACGCCGGGATTCAAAGCGAATGCCTAGGGTACGGCAACGTAGGAGCACGGGTGGAACAACCGGTTGCCGTGGTCTATTGCGAAGAAGGAGAGAAGAGAAGCGAATATGCCGCAGCGCTCTTGGCCTCGCGCCTCGGTGCGGATGGAGTTACCTTCTGGAACTCATCCTCGCTCCTGAAAAGCGCTGATGACAGCGATGTCCCTTCAGCGCTCGTCATTCGCTCCCTTTCGTATGCCGAAGCGACCGAATTGTCTTACTATGGCTCGCCGATCATCCATCCTCAGTCGCTTCTGCCCGCTATCGAAGCGGAGACCGAAGTGACATTGCGCTATTGGAACGCCGAACATGACCCCGGAACGGTCGTCAGCAAAGAGGGCAATCCGGCAAGTCCTTACAAAGTGAAAGGGTTTTCTACGATCCGAAACGTCGCCTTGGTGAACGTGGAGGGTGTCGGAATGAGCGGAGTGGTGGGGATTTCCGCCCGCCTCTTCAGCGCGATGCGCAACGCGAATATTTCCGTCATCCTGATCAGCCAGGGATCCAGCGAATACTCGATCTGTTTCGCCGTCTATCAGGACAAGATGGAAGAAGCGGTCCGCGTCGCCCGCCTTGAGTTCAAAGACGAGTTGGCCAATAAGAAAATCCACAGCATTGAAGGACATGAGAATCTGGCGATTCTCGCCGCCGTGGGACAAAAGATGAGCGGCCAACGAGGAATCGCCGGGAATTTCTTCTCCTCTCTGGGCAGAGCGGGAGTGAACGTCGTGGCGATCGCCCAGGGTTCCTCGGAGACCAATATTTCAGCGGTCATCCTCCAGAAGGACGTTCGTCGAGCCCTGCGCGCTCTTCATGCCCGGTTCTTCCTTTCTCGCCAGACACTTTCAGTCGGCTTGCTCGGACCGGGTTCGATCGGAAGCGAGCTCCTTTCTCAGATCGATGCTCAGCTCGTCCGCCTTCGTGAACAGTTTGGCTTGGCGATTCATATCCGAGGGATCGCGAACTCGAAGAAAATGCTCCTGGATGAAGAGGGGATCGATCCGGGGAACTGGAGAGACCGCTTCGAGAAATCGAGCGTCGATCTGGATTTGACGGAGTTTGCCGCCCATATCAGTGCGACATACTTCCCTCACTCCCTGATCATCGATTGCTCGACGAGCAGCGAATTGGCCAGCCATTATGTCGGATGGCTGAAAGACCGCATCCACGTCATCACGCCCAACAAGAAAGCCGGAACCGCCGAATACTCCTACTACAAGGAATTGATGGATGCATGTCTGAGCACCGGCAGCCGATTCCTCTATGAAACGACGGTGGGGGCGGGGCTTCCGGTCATCTGGACCCTGAAAGACCTGGTACAGACCGGTGATCATGTCCACCGGATCGAAGGGATGCTCAGCGGAACGCTCGCTTGGCTCTTCTCCACCTATGACGGATCGGTTCCGTTCTCCACTCTGGTCCGCCAAGCGAAAGAAATGGGATATACCGAGCCCGATCCCCGAGACGATCTTTCGGGGATGGACGTGGGGCGAAAGACGGTGATTCTCGCCCGCGAACTGGGCAGCAAGATCGAAGTGGCCGATGTCCCCATTCAGAGTCTCGTTCCCGAGTCACTTGAAGGCATCGGCATAGACGAGTTCATGGATCGGCTGGAGGAGATCGATCCGATCATCGAACGAGCGTATCAGACCGCTCGCTCAAAGGGAGAGTTCCTCCGTTACGTCGGAACGGTGGATGAAGAGGGAAACTGCGATGCCCGACTCGGTTCATTCCCACCGGATCATCCCTTCAGTCAGGCATCGGGGACCGATAACGTGATCTGTTTCATAACCGATCGGTATCAGACCCAGCCGCTTGTGATCAAAGGACCCGGAGCGGGCAGGGAAGTGACCGCAGGGGGAGTCTTCAGCGACATCCTCCGCCTCTCATCCTACCTGGGCGCCCGAATTTAGGAGAACGGACGATGAAGTTCATTTCAACGCGCGGCAATGCCGAACCGGTCGGAGCAAGTCAGGCGATCATGCAGGGGTTGGCCCCGGATGGGGGGCTCTATATCCCCGAATCCTTTCCCTCTCTTGCACATGTGAATGTCCATGAGATCTCCTCCTATCCCGAGCTTGCCTATGAGGTGCTCGCTCCCTTCTTCAATGGAGATCCGCTCGCTCCCTATCTGGCTGAGATCTGCGTCAACGCGTTTACGTTTCCCGCACCCATGATTCAGCTGGAGGAAGGACGGTTCGTTCTCGAACTGTTTCACGGCCCTACTGCGGCGTTCAAAGATTTCGGAGCGCGCTTCCTGGCATACTCGATGGAGCAGCTGTTGCAGCTTCAAAAGCGGAAGCTTACGATTCTGGTCGCCACCAGCGGTGATACCGGCGGAGCGGTCGCAGCGGCGTTCGCCGGTCGAAAAGGCATCGACGTCAAAGTGCTCTTTCCGAAGAACCGGGTAAGCAAGCGCCAGCAGCACCAACTGACGTGCTGGGGCGGAAACATTGAAGCATATGAGGTTGACGGCTCCTTCGACGATTGTCAGGCGATGGTCAAAGCGGCGTTCATGGATGAGCAAATCAGCAGGCAGTGGGGCTTGTCCAGCGCGAATTCGATCAACCTCGGAAGACTTCTTCCTCAGATGGTGTATTACGTGTATGGCGCGGTCCGGGTGCAGGCCGCAAGCGGAAAAAAGCCTCACTTCATCATTCCCAGCGGGAACGTGGGGAACAGCTGCGGGGCGTACTGGGCAAGGACGATGGGCGCCCCGATCGAATCGGTCACGCTCGCCCTGAATGCCAACAGGACGATCGTCGATTATCTGAAAAGCGGGAACTACGCTCCGCGCGCTTCGGTCGAGACGTTGGCCAATGCGATGGATGTAGGTGCTCCGAGCAACATGGAACGGCTCTTCGCTCTCTATGGCGATCTTGCGACGATGCGCCTGAACGTAAGCGCCTACAGCATCGATGATGCGGCGATCCGGCAGTCGATCAAAGAAACATATGAGCAATATGGATATATCATCTGCCCCCATACCGCCACCGGAGTCCGAGTCCGAAAAGATTTCGTTTCAGAGTCTCCTACAATCGTGGTGAGTACCGCCCATCCGGCGAAGTTCGAGATGGTGGTCGAACCCCTCATCGGTCACACCCTCGAGATGCCGCCCGCTCTTGAAGAACTCCTAAAAAGAGATACTCGCTGCACATCGATCGGGACTGATTATCGAGAGCTGTTTCAATAGATCAGCGCGGTAGTCGGCGCTTTCCGAATCGCAAGGGCGGTGATACTGCCTTCACCGAAGACCTTCTCCATCCTCTTGGTGAATTGATTGAACAGAGCGATCGGCACATACGCTTGAATCGTTCCGGCGAACCCGCCGCCGTGAACGCGCACCGCTCCCTGGCCTTGAAGGATCCGTTTGCTGAGCGCGATCGCCAGACTGAGGCCCTGTTCGGTGGGATCGATCGAAGGGTAGAGGTTCTGCAGGAAACAGAAGGAGGATTCACCGCTCTCGTTCACCAATTCCAGATAGCGCTTCATGTCATCCGCTTCGAGAGCCTCCAGCATCTTTTCAACTCGTTTGTTCTCTTCAAAGAAATGGAGGGCCCGGAGGATCGAACG
>JAAYQW010000055.1 GCA_012519115.1 Spirochaetales bacterium | reverse complement strand
GATAGTCCACGTACTCACGGGCGATATCGACGGCCCATTGAGCGTTATCCAGGATGACATCGGCGTCAAAGCTCACTCCGCTTACCGGTTTCGGTGCCACGATACCGACGACCCCTACCATGAATCCGTTGAAGTCGTAGACTTGGTAAGGCTGGAAGAGCAGGTACTCTTCGGCATCCAATACGTTCGCGGCAAGTGGAATCGCCTTCTCGGTTCCTTCGATTCCGAGTTCAATCTGAACTGCTTGTGGCAGATACGCATCATAGCCCATCTCGTCGACGACCCATGCTGCGATTAGAGCTGCCTCGGCGGGAATCTCCCCGACATATCCGGTGTTGAGCAACAACCAGTTGTCAGTAAGCTCACGACCGGCTTTGAGGGCGGTGGAGAGCTTGGCGATTCCTACTCCGCCATTCTCAGTCAGGATATTACCCTTCACGTCATTGGTGTGAAGGATAACAAGATCGAACACTTCATTTCCATCAGCGTTCTTAACGATCGGACGAACTCCATAGGGATAGACGAGCTCCTCCACTACGGGAGCGACCACCACAGGAGCCGGTTCAACAGCCACTGGCTTAACAGGCTCAACAACCACCGGTACCTCTACAACAGGCGCAGGTTCAGGTGCTGGGACTGGGGCTGGGGCTGGAGCCGGAACGGGCTCAACCACTGCTGGAGGAATTGGCTCGACTCTCGCCGTCGCACAGCTTGCGAGTGAGAATGCCAACAATGTGACCAGCAAAGCCGTCAAAATTGTGCTTGAAAAACGTTTCACGGTTTTCCTCCTCTTGAATTTGCATGTCGTTGCATAAATGCGTACAGTAACTATATCACACCAAATCAAAGTGCGATACCGTAATCATCACTTTTTGTGTAACGATATCTTCTCAAATCTATATATAATAAACCAAAAAACTGGTAAACATGCCTTAATCATGGGAACTTTCAGTGAATTGGCAAAGCCTGGATAACAAAAAACCCATAGATGGCTTTCTACGGGTTTCTTCCGATTTCCATAATAAATTACATCAGGTCTTTCGGTTTGCGGGCGGTATTACCGGATTTCTCGCAGTATGCCATATGCCGCAATTTTCCGTTTTCAAAGACCGATTTCATCTTAATTGCTCCGCCCCAGCGGCTGGTCATCACTTTGGTCCCCTCACGCCGGGCGTTCTTTGATACGTTTCCTGCCATATGCTATTCCTCCAATCAAATCTTCAATTCAACACCCTTACTGTATCCATTTTTCCCCTGCTAGTCAAATCCCCCCGCCTTTCATACAATACGATTATGAAGCACTTTTTCCGCCACCTTTTCCTCATACCCGTCTACCTGTACAAAGGGCTTCTCTCCCCGTTCTTCGGCTCTTCCTGCATGTATCATCCGAGTTGCTCCACCTACATGGTCGAGGCGGTGATGCGCCATGGAGTCATGAAGGGATCGATCATGGGTATCGCACGGATCTTCCGCTGCTCGCGATGGTTTCTCGGCGGAGATGATCCGGTGCCCGAAGAATGGTCATTCAAGGCGATCAAAAATGAATTTACCCGTCATCGTCGGCGCTCGTGATCCCCTTTACGAACGGAATCAACACGCTTAAAGCGCTTTCATTATGTCCCCCTTCGGGAATGATCAGGTCGGCATACGCTTTCGTCGGTTCGATGAAGTTGAAGTGTCCCGGCCGAACGACCTCCAGATACTGCGCGCACACACTCTCCAACGTTCTTCCCCGTTCGGAGATATCCCGTTTCAAGCGGCGGATGAAACGAATATCATCCGGAGTATCCACATACAGCTTCAAGTCCAACAACGAACGAATCGCCGGATCATGGAGGACCATCAACCCTTCGATGATCACCAAGGGTTTAGGTTCGACATACACCGTTTCATCCTTCCTACGGTGGTTAACAAAATCATACAAAGGCATTTCGATGGGAATGTACACCTTCAAATCGGTCAAGTGCTTGTAGATCAATTCCATGTCAAACGCATCGGGGTGATCGAAGTTGAATGCCGTGATATTCTCATTGGAGATATAGGCGGCGGATTTATAGTAGTTGTCCTGGGGGATGAAGACGAAGTCGGAACAGACCTCGCCGATCTTCCGCACGATCGTCGATTTTCCCGAACCGGATCCTCCGGTGATTCCAATAATCTTGACCTCTTTCATCCTGCCCTCACTTTGTCGAAAAGGCGAATACCGTTGCATGACGGTAGGGCCGGTCGGGGCCGAAGATCGCATTGGGAAAGTGCGCCTGATTGGGGGAATCCGGATAATACTGCGTTTCGAAACACATGCCGGCGTGTTTTCGATAGGATACTCCCCCCTTGCCGGCCGTGCTTCCATCAAGGAAGTTGCCCGTATAAAACTGCAACGACGGCAACGTGGTAAAGATCTCCATCATCCGACCGCTGCTCGGATCATGCACCGTTGCCGCCGGTTTGAGTTCTGACCGGTCATCGCTCAGAACAAAGCAGTGATCGTATCCGCCCGCAGCTTCTATTTCCAAACCGACCGCTTTGGGTTTCCTGAAATCAAAAGGCGTCTTTTCAACGCTGAGAACCTTGCCCGAGGGAATCGCATGATCATCGACTTGGACGTACCGATCGCAAAAAAGCTGGACGTCATGATTCAAAATCGTGCCGCTTCCTGCACCTGCGAGGTTGAAGTAGCTGTGGTTTGTAAGGTTTATCGGGGTCTCTTCGCTTGCCGTCGCTTCATATTCAAGACGCAGCTGTCCGCTTTTTCCGTCAAGTAGGTAGCTTGCCGTCGCGGTCACATTGCCGGGGAACCCCCCTTCACCGGCTTTGGAGGTGATTGAAAGGACGACTCCCGGATTCCCTTCCCATTCAAAGGGCTCGATCGCCCATATTCGCCAACCCCAGTTTGCGGAGCCGCTGTGAAGCGAGTTCTTTCCATCGTTGGCATCAAGGTGATAGGTCCGGTTATTGAGCGTAAACGTTGCATCCTTGATCCGGTTGGCGAAACGGCCGACGACTTGACCGAAATACGCAGAGTGGCCGATATACTCGAAAGGATTTTCAAACCCAAGGACGACATCCCGCTTCTTTCCGTCCCGGTCTGGAACGATCAGGGACTGAATCGTCGCTCCCAGGTTGAGAATGTGAACGGTGTACGGACCTGATTCAAGGATTACCTTGAAGAGGTCTTCTCCTTTCGGACTTTCAGCGATCTTCTGAACGTGTACCATAACGCCTCCCCATCCTCAATTGGAATCTTCATCACTCTTCAGAACGGCAAGGAATGCAGACTGCGGAATTTCAACGTTTCCAACCATCTTCATCCGCTTCTTGCCTTCCTTCTGCTTTTCCAGCAACTTGCGCTTTCGAGAGATATCACCGCCGTAACACTTCGCCGTTACATCCTTGCGGAACGCGCTGATCGTCTCTCTGCTGATGATTGTACCACCGATTGCCGCTTGAATAGCAATTTTAAATTGCTGGCGAGGAATCTCTTTGCGCAAGCGTTCGCACACCATCCTTCCCCGTCTTTGGCTATTGCCGCGGAAGACAAGCTGACTGAGAGCATCCACAGGCTCGCCGTTCACCAGAATATCGAGACGGACCAGATCGGTTCTTCTATACCCGATGACATCGTAGTCGAAGGAGGCGTAGCCGCGACTGACGGATTTGAGGCGGTCATAGAATTCGAAGAGGACCTCGGCAAGGGGCATCTCATAGATGAGTTCAACCCGCTTCGCATCAAGGTAGTTCATCCCCGCCTGCGTTCCTCTGCGGTCGATGCACAGATTGATGATCGGACCGAGGTACTGAACCGGGGTGATGATATTCGCTTGAATATACGGCTCTTCGGCGTAATCGATTCTCATCGGCTCAGGATATTCCAACGGGTTGTCAACCGAGAGCATCGATCCGTCTTTCATATGAACATGGTATCGAACCGAGGGACTGGTGAAGACGATGGAGAGACCGAACTCCCGTTCGATCCGTTCCTGCACCACTTCCAAGTGGAGCATCCCCAGAAACCCGCAACGAAAGCCGAAACCCAGCGCTGCTGAGGAGTCTTTTTCATACACGAGGGAAGCATCGTTCAACTTGAGGCGGTCGAGCGCATCGACCAGCTCTTCATAGTCGTTCGTATCAACGGGATAGATCGAACTGAACACGACCGGTTTGACATCCTTGAACCCGGGCAGGGGTTTCTTCGCCGGTTTGGAAGTTGAAGTGATCGTATCGCCGACCCGGACATCGCTGATCGTCTTCACCCCGGTGATAACATACCCGACATCTCCTGCGGAGAGTTTGTCGCGTTTTTGAAGGCCGAGCTGGAAAAACCCGACCTCCTCCGCTCGATAGGTGGTGTCGGTGTGCATGAACGTGACTTCATCACCGTCTTTGAGTTCGCCGTTGAAGATCCGGCAGTGAACCACCACCCCGCGATACGCATCGTAGTGCGAATCGAAAATCAGCGCCTCCAAAGGAGCTTTGGGATCTCCGCTCGGAGGACTGATATAATTGACGATCGCTTCAAACAGTTCGGCCAATCCATAACCGGTCTTAGCGCTGACCTGTACCGCCATATCGGGATCCAGCCCGAGATCATGATCGATTTGATGGAGGCACTCCTCGACATCGGCTGAAGGCAAATCGATCTTGTTGATTACCGGAATGATATCGAGGTTGTGCTCCATCGCCATGTAGAGGTTCGCAAGGGTCTGAGCTTCCACGCCCTGAGCGGCATCGATCAGAAGGAGCGCCCCTTCGCAGGAGCTGATCGCCCGACTCACCTCATAGGAAAAATCCACGTGCCCGGGCGTATCGACCAGGTTCAACTCATACGTTTTCCCATCCTGGGCTTTGTATGGAATCATGACCGCTTGGCTTTTGATCGTAATGCCCCGCTCCCGCTCGATATCCATGTTATCGAGGATCTGGGTTTGTTCCGGACCACGGTTCTGACGAATCTGCGCCCGCTCGATAAATCGGTCGGCAAGCGTCGACTTTCCGTGGTCGATGTGCGCAATGATGCAGAAATTTCTCTTCAAACTAGAATCCAAGGCCATACTTATTTCTCTTCAACAGTAAATCCCAACAAGGTTCGAACTTCATTGTCATCGAGGGTTTCGTGCTCGATCAGCGCTTCGGTCAGGGTATCAAGCTGGTTTCGATGCTCGCCGAGAATTCTCCTCGTCTCAGCCATCGCGGAATCAAGAATCTTCCTCATTTCTTCGTCGATTCTCCGGGCGGTTTCTTCACTATAGTCTTTACGCTGAGTGATCTGGCGACCTAAGAAGAGCGGCTCGCTTTCATCGGAAAGGTTGATGAAGCCAAGATCGCTCATCCCCCACTCCGTCACCATCCGGTGGGCGATCTGGGTCGCTTGTTTGATATCGTTGCTCGTTCCCGTCGTCGTTTCACCGTAGACGAGTTCTTCAGCGACATACCCGCCCATCGTCACTTTGATCCAGTCATGCAGGGAGGAGTAATTCTTGGTGTACGCATCCCGCTCAGGCAAGCTGATGGTGACCCCGAGCGCTCGACCATGGGGAATGATCGTTACTTTGTGCAAAGGATCGAGATTCTTCAGATGATAGTGCAGCAGTGCGTGCCCCGCCTCATGATAGGCGGTGGCCCTCTTTTCTTCTTCCGTCATCACCCGCGATTTGCGAGCTACACCCAAGAGAATCTTGTCCCGAGCCTCTTCAAGCTCCGCCATTCCAACAGTCAATTTATTCTTTCGGGCGGCAAAGAGCGCCGCTTCGTTGACCAAATTCGCGAGATCCGCCCCGCTGGTGCCCGCCGAGCCCCGGGCAAGGCGCTTCAGATCGACGTCATCTTCCAACTTCACTTTGCGAGCATGAATCTTGAGAATCTCTTCCCGCTCTCTGATGTCGGGAAGGTCCACGACCACTTCCCGGTCAAACCTTCCGGGACGCAGAAGCGCCGGATCGAGAATATCGGGCCGGTTCGTCGCCGCCATGACGATGACGCCGGTGGTGGTCGAAAACCCGTCCATCTCAACGAGAATCTGGTTGAGCGTTTGTTCCCGTTCATCGTTTCCGCCGCCCAAGCCGCCGCCGCGGGTCCGTCCGACCGCGTCCAGTTCGTCGATGAAGAGGATACAGGGGCTGTTCTTGCGGGCCTGTTCAAAAAGATCGCGAACTCGAGCCGCGCCCATTCCGACGAACATCTCGACGAAGTCGGAACCGCTGGTGTGGAAGAATGAAACACCGCTCTCACCGGCAACCGCTTTGGCGAGGAGGGTCTTTCCCGTTCCGGGAGGTCCGACGAGGAGGACGCCACGGGGAATCTTCGCTCCCACTTTAGTGAATTGGTCGGGGTTCTTCAGGAACGCGACCACCTCTTCAAGCTCGTATTTCGCCTCTACTTGACCGGCAACATCTTTGAACGTCACTTTCGTGTCGGATTCCATATACTCTTTGGCGCGGCTTTTACCCAACGTGGACATCATCCGCCCGTTGATTCCTGCGCTCTGGCGCCACAGCATGATCGTGAAGCCGATAAAGATGATCCACGGCAACAGCTGAAGCACGACTTGCAGAATCGATATTTCCGCTACCGTTCCGGTAACCATGATCCCCTGCCTTTTCAAGGTGGAGAGAAGATCTTCGTCGAAATATGGAATACGGCTTTGGGCGGTAGTCCCGTTTTTCATCGTGAAGCGAATAAGAGATTGTTCCTTTATTTCAACCTGAGCGACCTGATTGCTCTCGACATACCCTAAAAAAGAGGTATATGGAACAACTTGCTCGCCGCGGGCGGAGCCGCCGTCAAAAAGAACGTATGCAAATACAAGAGCAAGGCTGATCAAAGCGATGAGGGCGAACCTGTTTTGGGGCACCTTGGGACCGCGATTCAGAGGATTTTTGTCATCCTTCTTCGGACCCTGCCAATACTGGTTCGGGTCACGCTTTTCAGGACCTTGATCCTGACTGTTATTCATATACTTCATCATCTATCCTTCTGTTCACACTATATATATTTGTCAAACGGCGGGCAAGGGTGCCTTTGAAGCGTTTGGCCAATCGATCTCGACCTCCGTAGACCCGGGCAAAGATTGCGACGACTCCGCTCCGATCCACCAATAAGGGGACCCTCAGTGCCGGCACCAATCCTTGGTTCGAAAGGATTTTCGCCACTTTTGCCGTTCCCCCTTCACCGATGAACTCATCACCATCCCGGCTGAGACGAATGACCGGGTTTTCCAACAACGTGCTGTCAATCCGAAGCAGCGTCGGATCGTCGTTTTCCTCTTCCCGTCGAAAGACCAGATTCCCCGGCAGAGCGATTTCGTCGTCGGTCGCCTCGATCGCGTAGGACCACGGCACCTTGTTCCGTTTCCACGTAACGATCCCCCGGTGAATCACGACACGATGGATTCCGCTTTCCATAACATTCGGGCTGCTATGTTCATTTGCCTTCAGAGCGGCATGCACGTTTGCAATGAACGCGGAGGAGCAATCCTTCCCGGCCAGGCGGAACAGGAGAAGTTCTTGAATTGTCGAGGGCAGGAGCTGAAACCACGAAAGGGAAAACGATAATTCATCTCCACAAGCGGTAACATCCTTAAACGCTTTTTCCACGGATGACTCAAGAAAATCGGCAAGATCGCCAAAGCGCTCGGTCTGTACCGCAAGAGCGGTGTATGCGCCTTCGAAAATTGAAAGAAGATCGCTCGTTATCCGTCGGCGAAGGAGATTTCGCTGATAGACACCCTCTTCGTTGCTTGAATCTTCCGACCACATCCATCCGCCTTCGGTAAGGTATGCTTTAAGCTCTTCATGAGCAAAACTCAATAAGGGTCGAAGAATCGTAATTCCGTTTTTCTTAAGCGTACCCCTGATTCCCTGCAAGGATGAAAGGCTGCCTGCGGTGAAGAGGCGCCTCAGAAGTGTTTCCAGTTGATCATCGGCGTTGTGACCGGTAAGCAGCGTTGAACAGACGTGCTCTTCACATGCACGGAGCAGCACCTGATAACGCAATGTTCGGGCAGCTTCCTCGATCCCCTTTTTTCGCTCTTTTGCAAGATGTTCGACCGCACCCGATCCGAGATCGAGCACATCAAACGTCACACCGAGCCGTTCGGCGTTCTTCCTGTTGAGCGATAATTCCGCTTCAAGCTCTTCTTCATCGCGCAAGCGGTGGTTCACATAGAGGGCGACAATCTCTTCGGGACCGCGAACTTCGCACACGCCCACCAGCAAGGCCAATGAATCCGCTCCGCCGCTGAAGGCCACGGCGATTCTTCCCTCCCTGTCGTCAATGAGGGGTTTGATCACTTCGGGGGGTGTTTTTTCGATTGTATTCATCCATCACCTCCGTTATGTCCGATCCTTGCAGGAGCTTGATAACAGCCTCGGTCGCTTTTTGTATTCCCGTTTCCAAGAGGGGGTCATCGCCCGGAGCGAGAACATGCTCCACGACGGACTGTCCATGTCCGGGGCGGCCAATACCGACATATATGCGAATAAAAGCCTCACTACCTGTTTCATCAATGATCGATTGAAGCCCCCGCTGTCCCGCCGACGATCCTTTCTGCCGGATCCGTATCATCCCCGGCGGCAGATCGAGCTGGTCACAGACGACAATCAATTCCTTCTCCTCAGGGAGATATTTGAGCACGGAACCGCTTCGATTCATATAGGTGAGCGGCTGAACGATCATCGAATCCTCGATTCGGGCTTGTCGGTAGGGACGAAAACAGCGTTTTCTCAACTTCACGTGAAAAAACGCTGCTAAACGGTCGGTTACGCTGAACCCTACATTGTGGCGAGTATTCTCGTACTTGGATCCGGGATTCCCCAACCCAAGAATAATCATCCTCAATCTTCCTCGTCAGACTCTTTGTGGGCACCGACGAGAGCGGGTTCCTCGTCTCCCTCTTCCTCTTCTTCTTCAACCTCTTCACGAATCGACTGGACGATCGCAACGACTCCTTCGGGATCGCTGAGAAGCTTGACGCCCTTGGGGAACTCGACATCTTCAAGGGTCAGCACTCCATTGAGTTCAAGACCGGAAACATCAATCTGGATATTTTCAGGCAGGTCGGAGGGCAACGACTCGATTTCCGCCTCATAGGCGACCTGGTCGAGAACTCCGCCTTCACGGACACCGATCGGGGTGCCATGCAGCACGAGGCTGACCATTGTCCGAAGGACCTGACCGGTGGTGACTTCATAAAAGTCGACGTGCTTGATCTGACCGCGGATCAGATCTTCTTGATAATCCTTCATCAAGCATTCGTACTCATTCTTCCCTACGATGACCTTCAGAAGAGCTGTTTCTGAAAAGTGTCGTACTTTGTTGCTGAATTCCTGGTTGTCCAGACTGATATGGACGGGATCGTTCTTTCCATAGATGACCGCCGGGATCCGATTGCTTCGTAAAAGTCTCCGTGCTCCGCGACTTCCGAAATCTTCCGTTCTGAGTTCGGCGCTCAGTGTTCGACTGCTGCTCATTGTTTACTCCTGCACTCTCATTGGCCAATTGCCAATTACCATAACATTAGAGGATATGTAACACATATCGCCAGGAACTGAGTATAGAAAACTTATTCCCTTCTATACAAGCCCCCTAAAAGAAAAAAGGGCAATCGATGCACGAGATTGCCCGAACTGGGAAGGAGGGACTCGAACCCCCGGTGCCGGCACCAAAAACCAGAGCCTTAACCACTTGGCTACTTCCCAACGACGGTTAGACCCTATCGCAAAAAATACTTTTTGTCCAGTAAGATTATTCGGCTTCCTCGTACGCCTTCATGATGGTATTCTGGAGCTTCTCGCGGAAGCTGCTGGTGATCGGATGGACGATATCTTTAAACTCCCCGTTGGACAACTGCCGCGAGGGCATCGCAATGAAGTTGCCTTCCTGCCCTTCAATGATCTTGATGTTGTGAACCACGAATTGGTCATCGAAGGTAACCGTTACGTATGCCTTCAGCTTCCCACTTTGTTGAACCTTGCGAACTCGAACTTCTGAAATCTCCACGTTAACCTCCGCGTGTCTGCCTCAAATCACTTACGAGCACACCGTCAGGCGATAGGTCGCTACGCGCGAACCGAACCGATCGTCGATCTTTTGTGCAAGTACATCGACTTCTTGATCGGATTCGTCAATGAAAAACCAAGATGGTCCACTTCCACTGAGCCCTTGGTAGCCATCAAACCCTGCTGCAAGCTTCCTCAATTCCCTATAAAAAGGAAGATCGGATAGCGTCTGCTCAAAGTCATTATAAAACGTTTTATGCCAATTTGGTATTGAATCTTTGAATGTTGAGGCAATATCTTCGTGATCGGCCCATTGAAGAGGACGATCGATGATCCGATCCAGTGAATCATAGGCGTCTTTCGTTGATATATTCAGGTTGGTCGGCTTTACCACCAATGCGGGAAACGACCTGCAAGGAAGCGGGGTGATCATCTCTCCGGTACCTTCAACAATCGCCGCCTTCTCCCCGCTGACAAAGAAGGGAAGATCGCTGCCGACATGTTTCGCCGCCATACGGAGTTCTTCATCGCTGAGCCTGTTCTCCCGGGCAAGTTCCTGAAGGAACAGCAGGATAGCCGCTCCGTCGCTCGAACCGCCGCCGAGCCCCGCTTGAACGGGGATTCGCTTGGTGCAATGAACATGGAGAACATATGGAAGCGGACAGTACGTCTGGTAGGCCAAAGCCGCTTTGGTGATCGTGTCCTCTCCTGGCAGGCAGTACGCTTCGAGGCCGGTTACGACGATGGAGAAGTTTTCGCTCTGCGAAAGGGTTATCGTAAGGGTATCAGCTAAAGAAGTGGTCACAAAGAGGGATTGAATTGAATGGAGTCCACTTTGCTCGAGAGGCCCGACCGCTAAATGAAGGTTGAGCTTCGCCGGAGCAAATCGGACGATTTGCGTTTCCATACCGCCCAGAGTAACAAAGCATTACGGAACTGTCCAGTACAAGACTCAAAATCTCCTTGATGATGGCGCATATCGGCGACTACAGGTAGCGGTCAAATGCAAACATGTTCACGATGAAGGACCAAGTATGCGTGTAATGGTCAAAGCCGACGCCGATACCGAACGCCCGTTCCCGAGTGCGATAATACGATGCACCCAGTGAAAGCGGAGTCAGTCGCACAAAAATCTCTCCGAACGGCTTTCCTTCCGCACCATTCCAGCCACCAAGATATCCCACTCCCAACAACGCGTTATAATAGAGCGGAGCTCTGTCCGGATCTTTGTAATAGTGCGGATTGACCAGACCGAAAGTAAGCGTTCCCACCGCCCCGATCCGATTTCCGATTCGCGGGGTCAGCTCCGTCAAGAACGCTCCCTGGACTTCAAGACTCGGAAGTATTCCCACACTGACCCCCACGCTTGCCGCCGAGCCGGTAATCGCCTTGGAGTTCCACGTCTCGAAAGAAAGAGCGACAGGAAGGGCAAAGAGGATCGAGCTTATCAGAATGATTAGTGCAACACCGATTATTCGCTTCACACAGTCTCCTAAAAGAAATAATGGGTGATCTCCAAAAGACGAAGAGCCCACGAGCGGTCATCAAGAAAGCGAAGACCCAGCACCTTGATCGTCTTTTCTCCAAAGAAAAACACAAACGGGTCGAATTGGCCATACCAATGATACTTCTCAAAGTTTGTAACGATTCCCCCCCTTAAGGCGATTCGCCACGTCGAGGGACGTCGAAACAGCATATGCTCAACATCGAGTGCACGGATTTCAATCGAAGTTTCAAAAAGGGAGGAAGGGTCGGAGAGGCCGAAGCTTGTCGCTCCTCCGATGCTGAGCCCCAAGCCGAAGGTTTTTCCCCAAAGCGGCTCAAAGTGGAGGTGAACACCGTAGTATTGCCCCGCTCGATCCTGGTAGCCGTCAAAGCTCAATCGATATCCCCCAAGCCAAGGAGCGCTGAAGAGCGCGCTTGATGCAAGGAGCAATACCAGTAAAACCAAAAGTGATCGTTTCATGCCCTACCCTATGAACTGCATCAAGAAATTGAAGAAGAGATTATCCGGCCTTCGATGCGTTTTCGCTTCTTCCCGGTCGACGATCCGGCTGTGATCGATGATGAACGACACGTGCTCAAGCGCCTTTTCAGCGATCGCTTCATCATCGAAGAGGAAGCTGATCTCCCGTGAGAGGAATTGGGAACGCAAGTTATAGTTTGCCGACCCGAAAAGCGAATATCTCCCATCGGTGACCATCAGCTTGAGGTGAAGAAACGCATGATGCGGCCCGTCAAAGAGATACAGCGTGGCTCCTGCGTCAATTAAATCGGCCATTCCGTAGAACGCTGCTTTTTCATAGTGGACTTTCACCGCGTTCTCACTGAGAACGATATTCACCTTCACCCCCCGACCGGTCGCCTCTTTTATCCGGTTGATCAACTCTTTGGTCAAAAAGCTGTAGCCTTGAATCATCCACACCTCTTTCTGCGCTCCCAAGATGAGCGCATCGAAGAGATCGGTAACCGAGTCGCTGTCAAAAACGTAGTGGTCGCTGACGTAGACGGTTTTCGGCAAATCGTCTTTCGGCGGGACGGAAAAAGAAGCGCGGTCGATCGCCTGGACGCTGTAGCGCTGCCATGTTCGAACAAAGGAATCGATGAGCGCTTCAATCGCCCGAGGGCTTTGAATCTCCACCATCGAATCGATGTTTCCCGTTTCCGGGGGAATCATCAACGATGCTTCATTGAGATTGATGCCGCCGATTGCCAGATATTCGCCATCAAAAATCCAGATTTTTCGATGATCCCTGTCGAGAAGCAACGGAAGGAACGCCGCGTGGCTCACGCTCATCGGATTATATTCGGCGATCTTCAAGCCGATATCCCGGGCATAGTTGAACGCAGCGGGAACCACGTACTGAGTATACGGAGTCAATTGAAAATAGGAAGAGGAATCGAGCAATACATATACCTCAACCCCTTCTTTCACCTTTTCAGCCAATGCATCCCATACTTCGTAACTTACTTCGTGGATATTGCCGAGGAAGACCGTAACAAGAATGTATTCTTTTGCTTCGGCGATTCGCTTCAGGGTATGAGCATTCCATTCCTGGCCGGTATTGAAGAGCGAGATGTCGCTTGAAGGATAGGCAGGCAGACCGCGATCGGTTAGATACGCAATCGGGTCGGGGATGATCTCTTGAGCTCGCCGCTCAAAGGTTTTTACGCTGGTACAGGAGATCAGCGTGAAGATTACCGGCAAAATAATGAGAGCGGTCATTCTCCTCATATGTAGCGACTATACCATACCTCTCTTGCATGGTGACAAGAGTTCTATTTGTGAAACACTCCCAGTTCATCCAATTGCGCCCGGACGATCCCCGCCCACCCTCGATTGGCCCGGGGATTGATCGGGCTTGGGTGAAGAATCGATCCGACGGTGATATCTTCAAATGCTTTGGCGACGGTAAGCAGTTTGCTTTCGGCATATTTCCCCACCCCGAGCGCAAAAACGGGATTCAACATCTCCAGCATATCATGAAGGTAGCTGTCGCAAATCGTTTCTAGAGCCATCCGCTCCCCCAAGCCGAGTCGATCGGGGGTAATGTTCTTGCCGGTGCTCCCTCGATCCACGAACACCAACGGGCAGTAATTGATGACGCCGATCGAACCTACAAGGTCTTGAGCATCGGGAAAATACTCTTGGATCAAGCCCCAAAGCCGTTGCCCGCTGATCTCCTTGCGCTGAGTCTCCAAACCGAAAATCGGGCGCTTCGGATGTTCAACCAACGGTTTTCCAATCGGCTCTTCAATCTGCAAATACCCTTTCACAACGGTTATTTCGCCAAAAGGGATTCCTGTCTGGGCCATACCGAACGGCCCGGGATTCATTCCCAGGAAAACGGTTTTCACCGGTTGGGAAAGATATCTCCTGAGATACGTTTCCATCATCGGCCAAGCATAGTCCAGAGGATTGTAAATATAACAATCACAACTGAAGCGCAATGAATCTACCTGATTGGCAAAATCCCTGGTCCGACGGACAACCGTATTACTGAATGAATTCACATCCCCCTCCTCCACCTTACGTTCAACAATGGCATAAAACGCCTCAAAGCTCAAGGCGACCCTTTTTACACGGTAGTGTTCTTGGACGATATATGGCTATTTCGGGGCTCTAGTACTTTTCTACTACTGCTCATCCTTTCGAGATGCAAGGGTTTGCATTCTTGACAAATACCTGTACTGCTGTAAACTCAGACTCAGGCGCCTTACTAGTAGGTTTATACTAGTAGAGATGTAGGAGCGTGTAATGAACCATTCCTGGGATGTTCTGGATCGATATCGCGGCGATCTCTTTGAGGGAACGTGGCCTTCCATTCTTGATTTGCTCTATTTGACGAAAGAGAAGTTTCCAAAGCGCAACGGGTTTACCGTGTTCAACCCCGAGCGCACGACGCTCATCTGGGAAACGGTGTGGTCGGAGGTTCAACGCCTCGGCTCATATCTGGTCGAAACGGGAATCAAAGAGAATGATAAGGTAATCATCAACGGAAAGAATTCCCCCGCGTGGGCGCTCTCTTACTTTGCCGTCTTGTGGGCGGGGGCGGTAGTCGTCCCTTTGGACAATCAAATGCCGATCGACCGCGTCCATGCCCTCTCCGAGTTTGTGGGAGCATCGTTCGTCTTCGCGGATGCGCATATCATCAAGCAGCTCGATCAAGAGGCGCTTTGGGTGAAGAGCCTGAAGGGAATCGTCTCCCTTACCAATCCCGTCGCCACCGCCGCTGCGTATACGACTCTTCGTCCGAAAAAGATCGTTGAACGTGTCAAACGCACCGAGAATGATTTGGCGGCGATTCTTTTTACCAGCGGAACGACCGGCAACGAAAAGGGGGCGATGCTCACCCACGCCAACCTTGTCAGCGACGTGTTTCAGGCATGCGACGGAATCTTCCTTCAAATCAGCGAACGTGACGTTCTCTATGCCTTGCTTCCTCTTCACCATTCCTACAGCTGTACATCGGTTCTTCTCGAGTCGATCACCCACGGCTCCGAGTGCGTCTTCGGTCAAGATATCATCGTCAGCAAGATGATCAACGACATGAAGAAGGGTGAAATCACGGTCATCATGGGGATTCCTCTTCTCTACAACAAGATTCTCGCCGGGATGATGAAGCAGGTAAAAAAGAAGGGGGCTGCGACCTATGCCCTCATTCGGACGATGATGACGATCAATGGATTTTTCAAGAAGCATCTCAAATGGAATCTGCTCCGAAAATCGTTCGACAGCCTTCTGCTCTCCAAGCTTGGCCTGAACCACAACCGGATCTGCATCTGCGGAGCCGGTCCTCTCTCTCCGAAGGTATTCAAGCAATACCAGCAGCTTGGAATAGATTTTATCCAAGGCTACGGGTTGACCGAAGCCGCCCCGATTCTCACTCTCAATCCTGTCTCCCGCTTTAAAGTCGAATCGGTCGGATTGGTCTTCCCCCTCGTCGACATGATCATCGCCGACAAGGACGGCTCGGGGGTCGGTGAAGTTCGGGTCAAGGGGCCGAACGTGACTTCCGGTTATTACAACGACCCTGAGCATACCGCCGAACTCTTTGATGAAGAGGGATATTTGAAAACGGGAGACTTGGGGTATCTGGACAAGGACAACTACCTCTATCTGAAAGGCAGAGTTAAAAACATAATCGTTACCGAGGGAGGGAAAAATGTGTATCCCGAGGAGATCGAGGACCTCTTCCAGCTGTACGACCAGGTCGATCAGATTCTTGTCCGGGGCTATCAGGAGGATAAGGATCTACCCAGTGAGCTGATCGAAGCGGTGATCTATCCATCTTCGGAATACTTTGAAGGAAAAGAAGGTGATGTCCAAAAGGAGCTCGATCGGGTGATCGCGGAGGTGAATCAACAGCTCGTTGCATACAAGAAAATCACCCGCCTGACGATCATCGATAAGCCGATGGATATGACAAGTACCAAAAAGATCAAGCGGAACAAGGTGACTGTCTAGCGAAATCATGCTAGGATAGCGGTATGAAAACGCTCATTGCCAACGCCCTCGTCATCCCGATGGATCGTGAGGAGCGTTTCCTTATTGGAGACATCGGTCTTGATGGTCCCACCATCGCCTTCGTGGGAAGAAAAAATTCTTCGTTCGTTCCCGATCGGGTCATCGATGCTCAAGGATATATCGCCCTGCCCTCCCTGTACAACAGCCATACCCATCTTGCGATGGGGTTGATGCGCAACTACAAGGACAATGAACCGACGCTCCAGGCGTGGCTGAATGAAATCTTTCCCATCGAAAACAAGCTCGTCGCCGACGATATCCTTATCGCCAGCAGAATCGGTGTCATCGAAGCGCTCCAAAGCGGAACCGGTCACTTTCACGACATGTACTTCAAAGCGGAAGCGACCGCTCAAGCGGTCAGGGAAAGCGGGATGCGGGCCAAGCTGGGTCTTACGCTTTTCGGTGATCTGGCGGATTCAAAAGCGCGCGTCGATCGATGGGACGCCAAGGTCCTTCCATCGATCGATGATTCGGTCACGTACTCGGTCGCCCCGCATGCGATCTACACATGTTCCGGGGAAACACTGCGCTTCGCCCATGATTTGGCCAAAGAACGGAGAGTTCCCCTTCATATCCATCTCAGTGAAACGGAGAAGGAAAACGATGACTGCCTTTCTGAGCACAACAAAACACCCCTTCAATACCTCATCGATCTGAACTTTTTTGATGGAGTTTCCGTTTTTCTTGCTCACTGCGTCCACCTATCCGAGGAAGATCAGAATCTCCTCAAAGAGCTCCCCGCCACGGTTATCCACAACCCTTCCAGCAACCTCAAGCTTTCAAGCGGAATCGCTCCGGTCGCCACCTATCTTGAAAAAGGCATTCCCGTCCTTCTGGGAACGGATGGCGCCTCGAGCAACAACAACCTCAACCTCGTCGAGGAGATGCACCTTGCAGCCCTTTTGGGCCGCCTCTCTTCAAAGGATGGAGTAACGCTGAAACCCTACCAGATTCTTGAGATGGCCACCTCCCGCTCCGCCAAGGCGTTTGGAATCAAGGGTGGAGTTCTTCAAGCGGGGTTCGAGAGCGATCTTATTCTCATCAACACCCGAAAAGCCCACCTCGCCCCCTTGAACGACCCCTTCAGCGCCTTGGTCTACAGTACTCAAGGAAGCGATATCGAGTATCTTTTCAGCCGAGGCGAGCTGCTTTTGGAAAAAGGACGACCGACCCGACTCGATCTTTCCTCTTCAATCGAGGCGATCGACAACGCTTGGGTGGATATCAAACGACGATAAGGAGTCAACAATCATGGATGAACGATTTGAAGCATTGCGCTTTGACGGCGAATCGCTGATTCTTCTCGACCAACGGGTTCTTCCCACCGAGGAGACATATCATCACTGTCACACGACTTCCGAGGTGGAGTTCGCCATTCGGGACATGGTTGTCCGCGGAGCCCCTGCAATCGGAGCCGCTGCGGCGTATGGTGTCTACTTTGCCGCCAAAGAGGCGAAAAATGAAAAAGAGTTCAATAATCTGTGCACGTTCCTTGGCAACGCCCGCCCCACCGCGGTGAATCTCGAGTGGGCGATTCGGCGGATGCAGGGCATCTATCAGGCAAACAAGACGAAGAGCGATCTGCTTGAACTTCTCCTAAAAGAAGCGCATGAGATTCGTGCTGAAGATATCGCCACCAACAAGGCGATGTCGAAGATCGGCAACGCGGTCGTTCCCCATGGGGCGACGATTCTCACTCACTGCAACACCGGAGCGCTCGCCACCGCCGGATGGGGAACCGCCCTTGGAGTGATCAAAGAAGCGTTCTACTCCAACAAGGAGATTTTCGTCTATGCGGATGAAACCCGCCCGCGCTTCCAGGGAGCTCGCCTGACCGCATGGGAGCTGATGGAAGCGAAGATTCCTTCCAAACTCATCGCCGACTCCACGGCAGCGACGCTTATTCGCGATGGCAAGATCGATCTTGTCATCCTCGGCGGGGATCGCGTCGCGGCAAACGGAGATGTGGCGAACAAGCTCGGAACGTTCATGCTCAGCGTCATCTGCAAGGCGTACGGAGTGCCCTTCTATTCCGTCGTTCCCGTCTCCACGATCGATTTCGACCTTGCGAGCGGTGATTTGATCCCGATTGAAGAACGGGACGGTTCCGAGATCACCCATGTCGGCGAAACCCAGGTCGCTCCGACGGGAATGGATGTCTATAACCCCGCCTTCGACGTGACTCCTCATCAGAACATCACCGGCATCATCACCGAACGGGGAATCATTTATCCGCCGTTCAAAGAGAACATCGCCCGCCTGAAACGAGGCGAACATCTTTAGGTTGTATAAGGATATACCTATAAGGTATCATAAGAAATAAGGAGATAGACAATGAAAAAAGAAGTAGCGTTTTATCGATGCAGACACTGCGGCAACGTGGCGCGTAAAGACTATGATAAAGGTCCCAAGCTCGTATGCTGCGGTGAAGAGATGGTTGTGATGAAAGCGAATACCCAGGATGCCGCCCAAGAAAAGCACGTCCCCTTCGTGAAGATCGACGGTAATCGGCTGACGGTCAACGTCGGCAGCGTCGATCACCCGATGGTTGCCGAGCATCACATCGCCTTCATCTATGTCGAAACGAAGAACGGCGGTCTTCGCGTCGATCTTCCCGTCAATGCCAAGCCCCATGCAACGTTCACGATCGATGCGAATGACAAAGCGATTGCAGTGTATGAATACTGCAATCTCCACGGGCTTTGGAAGTTCGTGCTTTAAGATCGCGTCAGCAACCCGAAGAGCTTGGCTTCAAGAGCCATCAAAGCAGGGTCATGAACATCCCTCGCAATGCGGGGGATGTTTATGTATTCATCCATCCATGGTTCATGGGGATCGCCTAAACAAAGAACCCGATCACCGATGAGGATCGCTTCCTTGGTATCATGGGTGACAAAGATCGTGGTTCGCCTCTCCTCTTCCCAAAGGGTAAGAAATGCTTTGATGAGGTGCATCCTGAGGCGGATATCCAAGCTTTGGAACGGTTCATCCAGCAACATCAGTTCCGCCGGATGGGCGAACGCCCGGGCAATCGCGACTCGTTGGCGCATTCCTCCGCTGAGTTCGTGGGGATAGAGATGAAGGCTCTCCTTCATCTCTGCAAGTTCGAGATAGTGAAGGGCGATCCGATTTCGCTCTTCCTGTTCATAGAACGCCCGCAACGTCACCTCGACATTCGCCCATACATTCACATGAGGAAGGAGCCTCGGTTCCTGAAAGAGAAAACTCACCTTCCCTTCATCTTTTTCCACCGTTCCGCTGTCCGGCTCGATAAGACCGGCGGCCAAACGCAAGAGCGTCGTTTTCCCCCCGCCCGAAGGGCCGACGACGCTCATGATCGTCTTCGGATCGAGAGCGAAGGAGAAGCGGTCGAAGACGATATGACCGCCATACGCCTTAGAAACGTTTGAGAAGCGCATCGACCCTCCTTCGCTGTACGGTTGAACGAGTCCTGACCACCAAAGACACGACTCCTTCAAAGAACAGATCTCCCAGCGCCGTGAGCGCAATCGCAATCAGCGTCCAGGAGAGCACCACATCGGTCTGAAGCTGGACTTGGGCAAGCTGCATCCGCGAACCGACTCCATAGCGAGGCACGGTGAGCACTTCGGAAGCGATGACCACTTTCCAGATCATCGATAAGGTGGCCTTGCTTCCGGCGACGAACCACGGGGCGAGGGATGGCAGGGCGCAGTAGAAAAGTTTTGCCTTTGGCGGGATATCATACAGATCGCACATCTCGCCTAGGTTGGGATCCAGTTGCCTCACCCCGTGTTCGATTTGGAGATACATTACGGGGAATCCCATCAAAAATGCGGAAAACAGCGGCACGCTTCCACTGGAGAACCAGATGAACGCAAGGAGAATCACGCTCATCACCGGTGTCGCCTTGAGAGTGGTTACAAAGGGCTTGAGAATCAGAGAAACCGTTTGATTGCGTCCGCCAATCAGACCGAGCACCGTGCCGGAGATGACGATGATGATAAAGGAACGAAGGGCTCGGAGAATCGTGGCAAGCAGATTGAGCGGAAAAGAAGGGCCGCCGGCAAGGAATCCTAATGCACGAAAGATCGGTCCGAGCGACGGCATGATCACGGGAATATCCACGCTCTTTGCAATCCCTTGCCAGAGCAAGAGAAGACCAAGCGAAGAGAAGAGGAGAATCAGATTCCGCTTAGTCCTGTTCATCAAATCTCCTATAGATACAATTCATCTCCAGGCACGCTGCCGCCGATTGAAGAAGGATCGAGGCTATACAGCTGCTCGAAGTAGAACGTTACCGCGTCCTTCGCTTCACTTGCGGATTCATATACCAGATTACAATGAGGAATCGCGTTTTGAGCGAGCGTTTTGGCCATGATTCCGAGATCTTCGATTTTTTGAGCCGCCAAGGCCGGATTGCCGTTTACCCAATCCACGGAATTCTTGTAGCCGGCAAGCACTCTTCTAAAACTCGAGGGATAGGTCGAGGCGAACTTCTCGCTTACCACAAGAACACTCATAGGGTATGTTGCGCTTCCGGTCAATTCGGCGTACAACGCTTGGACATCCAAGAGCTGAGCGGCTTGCGGGCTCCGGTCAAGCACCATCGAGACGAACGGCTGCGGCAGGAGCGCATAGTCGACCTTGCCGGCGATCAAAAGCTGAGCCAATTGAGCGGGCGCGGCTACCGAGTAATCAAAAAAGATATCCTTTCCTTCTACAAGGTCCGCCCATTTGAGAAGCAATCGCGCCATCTGGTCGGGGGTGGATCCCGCTCCGGGAAGATGGAGCGTCGCGCCATACAAGTCCCGGACATCCATGCCGCCTTTCGAGGAGATCAATGAAAGCATTCCGTTGCCGATGACCGCGGCGAGACGGATCCCGACCCCTTTGTTGTAGAGGTTCGCCGCGACGTTCGTCGGAAGAGCCGCCATATCCAGCTCGCCGTTTGCCAATCGAGCGATCACCTCGTTCGGAGAGGGAAATACTTCGATATCGATATCCGGTTGATCCAGCCCGGCTGACGAAAAGCCGGTGGGACCGGCCATCACGCCAAGACGGATCGTTCCCGGATCGGCTTCTTGAATCGGCTGGCCGAAGAGACCAATGGTAACCGCTAATATCACAACAAGTATGAATGCATACTTTTTCATGTCAATCTCCTTCTTATCGTTCAACGATAACTCTGAAGTACCGTTTCTTCCCGCTTCTCAGGATCAGCTCATCATGTTCATCAAGGAACGACGAGTCAATCAGCGCCCGAGGATCGTCAACTTTTTGTTCACCGATCCACGCTCCCCCGCCTTGGACAAGACGGCGGGCTTCGCTGTTCGTTGACGCCAAGTCGGTGCGGGCGAAGAGTTCGAGCACTCCGATACCTGCTTCCAGCTCGCTCATGGCGATGGTGATCGAAGGCATCCCTTCCCGGTTTTCGACAGTGTCGGCTTTGGAGCCGAAGAACGCCAAAGCGGCACTCCGGGCTTTATCTGCTTCTTCTTCTCCGTGAATGATCTTCGTCTGCTCATAGGCTAGACGCTCTTTCGCATCGTTGATATTCACTCCCTCTTTCTCGTACGTCGCGATCTCTTCCAACGAGAGGAATGTGAAGAGTTTAAGGAACCTGATCGTATCCTCGTCGTTGACGTTTCGCCAGTACTGGTAAAAATCATAGGGGCTGTAGAGCTCGGGATCCAAGAAGACCGCTCCCTTTTCACTCTTACCCATCTTATGCCCGTCGGCGCGGGTAATCAAGTTGAAGGTAAGGCCGAAGCATTCCGGACCGCCCATCTTTCGAATCAGCTCGACTCCGCTGACGATATTTCCCCACTGATCATCCCCGCCCACCTGGAGGCGGCAATCATGCTCTTTGTTGAGGATGTAGAAGTCATATGATTGAAGCAGCTGGTAGTTGAACTCGATGAAGGAGAGTCCCCGTTCCAACCGTTGCTTGTACGCTTCAAAGGAGAGCATGCGGTTGACCGAGAAGTGGCGGCCGATCTCCCTGAGAAAATCGATGTAGTTGAGCTCGGTAAGCCAATCGGCGTTATTGAGCATCATCGCCCTGCCCTTCCCTTCCCCGGGGTTTTCGGAGAAATCGACAACGGTCTGAAGCTGGGATTTCATCGATTCGCTGTTGGAGAGGATCTCTTCTTTGCTGAGCATCTTGCGCATTTCGCTTTTACCGGAGGGATCCCCGATCATGGTGGTTCCCCCGCCGACAAGAGCGATCGGCTGATGCCCCGCCTTTTGCAGGTGATGAAGGGCGAAGAAAGGAACCATATGACCGATGTGAAGGCTTTTGCCGGTCGCATCCACCCCGACGTACATCCGAATCGATTCCTTATCCATCAAGTCGCTCAACCCTTCCAGGTTGGTGCACGCTTTGATAAATCCCCGATCAAAGAGGGTTTGCAGGGCACTGTTCATCTTACTTCTCCACTCGCTTATAGTTCTTGTTCGCTTCCTTGATCGCCGAAACGATTTCATCCGTTCCAATGCGTACCTGCTCCATCGAATCACGATAGCGCAGCGTCACCGTCTTATCCTCCAGGCTCCGATAATCCACGGTGATGCAATAGGGGGTTCCAATCTCATCCATGCGGCGATAGCGGCGCCCGATCGCTCCGCTGACATCAAAGAAGGTGGTGAACTCTTCGCGGAGGGAGAGCTCCAGCTCTTTTGCAGCTTCGGCGATTCCGTCCTTCTTCACCAACGGAAGCACGGCGACCGTCACCGGAGCGACATTCGGGTGGAAGCGCAGAATCGTCCGCGTTTCTCCGTCCTCCAGAGTCTCCTCCTCATATGCGTCGCTGAGCGCCATGAGCACGTTACGGGTCAAGCCGGCGCTGGTTTCCACCACGTATGGGATATAGCGTTCATTGGTCGCCGGATCGAGGTACGTCTGATCCTTTCCGCTGAATTCCTGGTGCTGGGAAAGGTCGTAGTCGGTCCGGTTGTGCACCCCTTCCAGCTCTTGCCATCCCATCGGGAAGAGGTATTGGATATCGTACGCATCCTTGGCGTAGAACGCCAGCTCATCCTTTCCGTGCTGATGCCAGCGGAGGTGGCTCTTCCGAATTCCCATCTTCTCGTAGAACGCGAAACGCTGGGTTTTCCAATACTCGAACCACTCATCGTCCGTACCGGGGGCGCAAAACCACTGCATCTCCATTTGTTCGAACTCGACGGAACGGAAGATGAAATGCCGGGTGGTGATCTCATTGCGGAACGCTTTTCCCACTTGGGCGATTCCAAAGGGGATCTTTACCCGGGAGGATGAGACGATGTTCTTGAATTCGGTGTAGATTCCCTGGGCGGTTTCAGGACGCAGGTAGATCAAGGAGCCGGCATCACTGGCTGCTCCGATATGCGTGGAGAACATCAGATTGAAGTTTCGCGGTTCGGTGAAGGAATCTTTGTTTCCGCACACCGGACACGCTGAAGCAAGATCGATCTGGTCGGTTCGGAAACGGCTTTTACACTGTTTGCAATCGACCATCGGGTCGCTGAAGTTCGCCACGTGGCCGCTTGCTTCCCAGACGCGGGGGTGCATGAGGATCGATGCGTCCAGCCCGACGATGTCCTCGTGGATCTGGG
>JAAYQW010000054.1 GCA_012519115.1 Spirochaetales bacterium | reverse complement strand
GAAGTTCATTGCACCTATGATCCCGAATCCCGCGGCGGACAATCCCTCGATGGGCGAAGGGTCCGAGGAACAAGTCATTGGGTCAGCGCCGCCGAAGGGGTATCGGTCGAGGTTCGGCTGTATGACAAGCTCTTCCTCGCCGAAGAACCCGGCAAGGAAACTGGAAACTTCCTGGACGATCTGAATCCGGAATCATTGGTTGTGGTCGAGGATGCAAAAGCCGAACCTGAGGTTCTTAAAGCCAAGGTAGGCGACTATCTCCAGTTTATCCGAAACGGATATTTCTGCGTCGATTCCAAGGATTCGACAGCCGGGAAACCAATCTACAACCGGACGGTGACCTTGCGCGATACATGGGCTCGCATGAAGAAGAAAATGGGGATATAAGTCAAGAAAAAGGAGGAATATGAAGTACTTCTTTGACCCTCACGTTCATGTGATGACGTTGGAGCATCCCAACCTCCTCTCCTTCTTCGCCTCCCTCGAATCGGGAATCCCCGATCTCATCACCAGCGGAGCGCTTTCGCCTTCCTACATCGTCGGTGTAGGAAAGCGCTCCAAAGGTTCATCCCTGCTCAACCGAATCACCAACACGCTCACCACATTCGAGCAATCGATCGGTGCGACGCTCATCATGATGGAAGATGATTTACGAGGCAGTTTTGAAAGTCGGGAGGAGAAAGCCCCCCGTCCGGAGCAGCCGTATATCCGAAACGGCAAGATGCACATCCGCGGTCTTGTCTATGACAAGATAGGTCTCTGTCCCCTGTTGATGGATTTTTCAACGAGCAAAATCGGAAAAGACTTCCTCTATTATCCGACCGGGAAAAGCGTGCGGATTCTCGATTACATCACCGATACGATCGAGGGAATTGAAGTCTACCGGGAAGCGCATCCGGACGGCCTCTTTGAGTTCTTTCCCTTCTTGGGAATCAATCCTCCGGTTCACAACATTGACTTCATCGAAGAGTTGCTGGAGCGCTTCATCGTCATCGGCAAGCGATCCAAAGGCCGGAGAAGATTCTGGGGCATCAAGCTCTACCCTCCTTTGGGATATGACCCTTGGCCGGACGATCTGAGAGAACGGGCAAAAGTCGAGTTGCTGTATGAGTTCTGCTCGACACACAAGGTCCCGATCGTAACCCACTGTGATGACCAGGGCTTTCGGGGAATCAGTGCGAAAGAAGCTTGGAAATACACCGCACCCTTTGCCTACAAGCCGGTGCTTGACCGCTATCCCACCCTCACGATCGACTTTGCCCACTATGGGTGGCAGTACAATCAACTGCAGAAGGGTCCGCTTGCGGTCATCAGCAGTTTGGCGACCAAGACCCCGGATTCCCCATGGTTCTATGAACTGACGGAGTTGATGAATCGCTATCCGAACATCTATGGCGATGTCTCCTTCAGCGGTTGCGATTCATACTTCTACGTTCAGCTTTCAAACTACATCAACAATCTTGAATGCGATGAGGAACGAGAAATCGTTCTTTCACGGACGTTGTTCGGCTCCGACTTTTCGGTGAATCTGATAAAAGTCGAATCATATACCTCGTACTGTCGGATCCTCGAAGAATCTCCGTTCAGTGATGAGGAGATCGATCGCTTCGTTTCAGCCAATCCGATGAGATATCTCGGCCTAGGTGACTAAAAAAGGCAGACCCTGAGATCTGCCCTCTTTTGTCTTAATCCATCGATCAATAGTTCTTTGCCTCGATTTCGAAGTATGCCTGAGGGTGGGCGCAGACGGGACAAAGGCCGGGAGCCTTTTTGCCAAATGCGATGTGTCCACAGTTCGAGCAGATCCAAGCTTGCTCCTCTTCGCGGGCAAAGACCGCTTCTTCTTCGATGTTCTTCAATAAGTTGAGGTAACGAGCCTCGTGATGCTTCTCAATTTTGGCGACCATGTCCATCAAGGAAGCGATCTTAGTGAAGCCTTCTTCCCGGGCATCCTTGGCGAAGTTCACATACATCTCCGTCCATTCATAGTGCTCGCCGGCTGCGGCATCTTTAAGGTTATGGGCGGTTCCCTGAATCTCTCCGCCTTCTTGAAGAAGCTTGAACCAGATTTTGGCGTGTTCCTGTTCGTTGAACGCGGTCTCTTCGAACAGTTTAGCGATTTGTACATACCCGTCTTTTTTTGCTTTCGAGGCATAATAGGTATACTTGTTTCGAGCCATCGACTCCCCTGCGAATGCTTCCATTAGGTTCTTCTCGGTCTTTGTTCCCTTTAAATTCATGTGACACTCCTTGTCCTGCCTTACGACAGTTATTCCTTTTGACAATCGGGGCAAACCCCGTTAAACACTACTTGGTACGACTCCAATCGGTACCCCTTCAAATCGAGATTCTCAAGTTCAACGGACAGATCCTTCGCCACCTCTATATCGTGAACGCTTTTGCACACGACACATTGGATATGAAAGTGCTTGTGGAGCATCCGGTCATAGTGGTCGGGTCCACCGATGACTTGCACCCGCTGGATTTTTCCATCTTCCACGAGGGAATTGAGGTTGCGATAGACGGTAGCCCTGCTGATCGTCGGATGCTTCTCGATAATTGATTCGTATATCTGTTCAGCGCTGGGATGGTTCATCGATTCATTGAGCGCATCCCACACCAAGCCCTTCTGTATTGTCTGTCTTCTTTCTTTCATATGATTGAAATGCTACTGATACGTTATTTCATTAACATCATAATTGATGCCCATGGGAGTGTCAATAAAGTTCAAAAAAACATGGTTGCCGGACAGATGTTACGGATACATATTCGATGATTCTTCGATTCCTTGCATGAATAAATTCCGTGACTTTTTGTTTATATGTTAGGTAGTCACTAACATCAGAAAATGTTGGAGGAGATGCAAAATTATCGAAGGGTAAATAGAATTTTACACTTCCATCCTTACCCACCAAGTCCTCCAACAGGAAAAATTGGACATAGCCATTGAAATCCTTAAACAGGTCAAAGAATCCCTTATACACCAGGAGCGTGTCGTACAGCGGACTATCGATGCCTGAATAGAAGCGACGGATGCATTCCAAGGTCAAGTCGAATCGATCGTCAATAAGGCTGTTGACGCCCCGTGCCTGGTTGATCGTTTGCTTGCCGTTAATCCGTCTGTTGGGAAAAAGAATATACGCACCAATCGTTGACCCTGTGTTAAACAGCTCTTCCGCTTCCTGGGGGACCTGTTGTATCAGCCATTGCTTTCGTTTCTGATATCTATAGGAATGTGTGATTGCATCACTTCCCAGATAGAACTCGCCCAACTCTGATGTATGGCAGAGGTAGGCTCCGCTCACATTATCATGCAATTCAAACAATTTACCATTCGGAATCGGCTTGCTCCATAGTAGCTTGTGATATCTTTTCAGTGTAGGGCTGGAGCTATCGGGGTCGTTTCTACTGGCATCTGAATAAAAATTGAAATTCGTGTCTATTTCCATCATGCAATCACCTCCTGCCTGCAAGCTGTATTACCACAAATCCAATTCCCAATACTATCTGTACAGATAGAACCGACTGATGCTCGCCTTATCCAAGCTCACCTTCCCAATTAATTATCCAAGTATTATTCGAGCATACCCCAGCTCTTATACGACTGCAATGAATTATTACCTATGACAATATCATTAGTTCAAAAAACATGGTTGCCGGAAACAGCAAATCCCACTGCCAAGAGAGCAGCGGGATTCATGCATGGAGATTTCCATCACTCCTCTTTTCGTGTCTTCCGAGGAGCCTTGGCTCCAAACCCATAGGGCTTCGGCGGGGCTTTCCGCTCCCTTCTGGGCCGTTCATCCCGCTTCGGCCGGTCTTCGAACGTTCGTTCAACGCGGCGACGATCCTCTCCATCATACTCCCGTCGCGGACGATCGTCGTACCTGAGGGGCCGATCGTCATAGTCGCGTCTCGGCCGGTCATCGTACCTGCGGGAACGATCATCATATTCTCGTCTCGGCCGATCGTCATACCTGCGAGGGCGGTCGTCATACTCCCGTCTCGGTCGGTCATCATACCTGCGAGGACGATCATCATATTCACGTCTCGGTCGATCATCATATTCACGTCTCGGTCGATCATCATACACTTGCCTCGGACGGTCATCATACCTGCGAGGACGATCATCATACTTTTGCCTCGGGCGGTCATCATACCTGCGGGGACGGTCGTCAAAATCTCGCCTCGGACGGTCATCGTACCTGTGGGGACGGTCGTCATATTCACGTCGCGGTCGGTCGTCGTATCTGCGGGGACGGTCGTCATGCTCCCGTCTCGGTTTCTCGCCTGCGGTGCGGCGATTGTCACGTCGTGGAGCGCGTTCTTTCTTCACTTCAGCTTTTTCCTTCGGCTCCTCCTCCCAGACCAGAGTCCACACGTCATCCTCTTCCTCACTTAAAAATGCCTGCTCCACGACTTCTTCGCCCCGGGCCGCCTCTTTGACCTCCGGCTTGTTCTTTTCTTCCTTGTCCATCTCTCTTTCATCCATCTGCGCTTCATCGTGCGCTGTTTCCGTATTCTTCCGGCCGTCTCTAAAGATCGCCGGTATCGCATGATTCCGTTCTTTCGTCAGCACCCACGTTCGGGCGGTCCCGGATCGACGGGTGAATCCCGGGGCTAATACATCTCGGGTACGTTCTTCTATCGTGTACCCTCCCAACATGCTCTTATCTAATGAAAACCCTCCTAAATTGGAGGAGACGATGATCGTTCCTCCCTTCTTCAATATACCGCTGAGCGCATGAAGCCAGCGCACATGATCACGCACGATGTCAAAGTCGTGTTCCATTTTTCGTGAATTGGAAAAGCTTGGTGGATCGAAGATGATCAAGTCATAGATCCGTTTCTCTTCCAAGGCATCCTTGACATACTCGAAAGCGTCCGCATTCACACATGGATAATTCGGTCCGACGAAGCCATTTGCTGCAAGGTTCGCCTGAGCCCACTCGGTGTAGGTCGCCGACAGATCGACCGAATCGACTTGCACCGCCCCACCCCGTGCCGCGTAGACGCTGAAAGAGCCGGTGTAGGAAAACAAGTTCAGAACCTTCAGTCCATAGCTCATCGACCCTACTAATGCTCGGGTCGGCATATGGTCCAAAAACAGACCGGTATCCACTCGTTTCGTCAGATCGACAGTGAAGACAAGACCTTGCTCCATCACCTCGACGAGGGTGGAAACCGGTTCTTGCACTTCATGCTGCTCGCGTCCTACCCGTTTTTGGCGGTGATGGTAGACCACCTTCTCAATGGGGACATAGAGCATCCGACTGGTGAGATCCATGACAAGATTCCGCTTGTAATCTTCCAAGCCCTCTTCACTGTAATCGGTAATTCTAACCCACTGTGCCCACACATCGACCGTAACAGGAAACTCTTCCATATTCCGGTCGTAGACGCGCATGCAATTGGTGTCAGCTGATTGAAACAACCGTCGCATCGTAAGGGCATTGTTCTTCAGCAATTTGCCAAAATCCTTTGCTTGATAATCCATATGCCCTCGCTACTCTTTCTGCAACGCAGTGTATATGCTACTATGAAAAAAAGCTAGAGAGGCAAGGACATACGATGGATGATGATGCCCAAAAGTTCATTGAAGAACTTGAAACAAGACGTGGAGGCAAGCTTTCTTGGCGGACATATGCCACGTGGTACGCCACGACGAAAGGAGTTTTTCG